>CAZGDA010000021.1:0-19168 GCA_964524425.1 uncultured Anaerolineaceae bacterium
ATGCGTTTTGATTATATCATAGTTTGGGAAGGGTGATTTTATAAATTCTATTTTTTACAAGCGGTTTTATGATACTTTATGTGCGAATCTCACCCGATGGAGGGGAAAATTGACAGATTGGCAAAGGGAGTCCACACCTGTGAAATAATTTGGATAAATTTTGTCCAATAATTACTTGTCAGGCTTTTTAGATTGATGTATAATCTAGACGATAGATGAATTGGCGCTGAAGGGTTGACGGATGAAATCGTTATGCCAGTTTCATCTGATGTGTAATCACGTTGAAATGGGCGGGCTGTCCAAAGGGCAGTTTCTACGCGCCGGGGTTGAACGAACTATGGGAAGTACACGCCCGCAGAATGGCACGTGGAAAGGCATGACCTGTTTTTAGGACAGTCTCTGCAGGAGGCAAGGTATGGCTAAACGAGTGTGGCAGGTGGTGAAGACGAATTTTTGCCAACGTGTGGCGAAGGACGTTTGCCTGGAGGCGGAGTACGTCGTGCCGGAGGAGCTGCTTTCCGGGGAGCGGGCGCGCATTTTAAGCCACCGCTGCTATGAATGGGAAATTTGAAACCAGCAGGGCAAGGCGGCTTGCATTTGGGCGGGCACCAATCCCGTCTACGATCCTTTCCAGGAAGCCAGTGTTTTCGCCGAGGAAAAATAGGGCTGCTTGGTTTAGAATTCAATGCCTTCCTGAGCGGTGATGCCCTGGTCTTTGAGGGGGTGTTTGATCTCGTTCATCTCTGTAACCAGGTCGGCGTATTCGATTAACGCGGCGGGAGCGTGCCTGCCAGTGATGACGAGGTGAAGATCAGGGGGTTTGTGAGCGCGCAGCCAGGCGACCACTTCATCTACATCCAGCCAGCCGAAGTGCAGGGGAAAAGTAAATTCGTCCAGGATGAGCAAATCGTACTCATCACTCTGAATGAGGGCTTGCGCTCTTTTCCAGCCTTGTTGGGCTTTGCGTTTGGATTCTTGTAAGTCTTTGCTGTTCCAGGTACACCCGTCGCCTGTGGGTATGATGGGGATGCCCAGGTGCGGGGCGGCACGCTGCTCACCATAATCTGCGTCTTCGCTTTTTAGAAATTGAAGGATAGCCACGCGCATATCTCTACCCCAGGCGCGCAGCGCCAAACCGAGGGCGGCGGTGGTCTTGCCTTTACCGTTGCCCGTGTTGAGAAGCACCAAACCGATGCGTTTTTGTGAGGGTGTCATGAGGATGGTTCCTATTCCGCTTTTTGGCGTATGTAATCTGCGATGGCAGTCAGCTCTGCTTCGTCGGCTGAACGGACGAGGTAAAAGTAATTGCCCATTACGGGAGAAAAAATCTCTGGCAGGAATCCGTGCTGGACGATGTTACTGGCGAAGTTCCCCATGACTTTTTCGTGCGTATGGGCGTAGGTTTTATTGAATTTCCGTCCCACGTGGGCTACGTGATAGGGGTGAGAGTAGGGCGCGTCAAAGCAGTTGTTGACGACTATTTTGGCGTATTGGGAGAAAAGGTCAAGGTCGTTGGCGAAGTTGAGCATATCCAGGATGGTGCCGCCGGGGGGACGTAAATTGACCTCCAAAGCCAGGAGTTGATCTGTGGGGGTGCGGAAAAATTCAAAATGGAAGAAACGCTCGCGCACGTCAAACGCTTTTACCAGTTTTCTGCCGGCTTCTTCGATGTCAGCGGCGACGTGGCGGAGTGTGTAAAAGAAGATGTCGTTGTCGGTGCGCAGGCTTTCTAACATACCTTCGCTGTAGGCGAGGGAATTGCTGAAGACTATTTTCCCTTGCTGGTCTGTCAAACCGTCGAAGGTGAAGATGTTGCCGGCGATGAAGGGTTCGATGAGATATTCATCGAGGGTCGAGCTGCTGAAAAAGGCTTCCAATTCGGCGAGGGTATTAATGCGGCTGACGCGGTTGGCTCCTACGCCGATGTCAGGTTTGAGGATGAGGGGATAATCCATTTCGGCGGCGAATTGAACGGCTTCGTCCAAGTTGTGGACGAGTTTTCCCGGCGCGGCTGCTACGCCCGTTTTGGAAAAAACTTTCTTCATCTCAGACTTGCGCTTGAATTTTGCAAGCTGGTCGAGTTTAATACCGGGGATGTTGAAGTCGGTGCGTAAACGGGCGTCAGTATCCAGCCAAAATTCGTTGTGCGATTCCAGGCGGTCAATCTTGCCGTAGCAATGGGTGAAATAGCCCACGGCGCGCAGCATTTCGTCGTAGTTTTGCATCCAGGACACTTTGTAATATTCTGTAAGGGCGTGCTTGAGTTCCGGGCGTAAGCCTTCGTATGGTTCATCCGCCAAACCAAAAACGTTCACGCCCATGTTGCGCAGGTGTGTGCAAAAGGGGTGATAGTTAGGTGGAAAATGAGGGGAAACACAAACGAAGTTCATTTTTTTTCTCTATACTTTCTCTTTGGTGAAGAAAGACACTCCAATCGTTCCCGGACCTCCGTGTGTGATGATTGCCGGCGGCAGATTTACGATGGGCACGTCTGCTACGCCAAACTCCGCTTTGAACCATTTTTCCAGGTTCTTGGCTTCTGTCAGCGCATCCGCTTCCATAATACTAAAGTAGCCGTAGTCTTCTGCCTGTCCGGGGTATTGGTCTTTGACGAGTTGTTTAATGCACTCGAGAGCGCGTTTGTGGGTGCGTTCTTTTTGGTAAACGTCGGCGACGCCATCGCGCAGGACGAGAATGGGTTTGATTTGCAAGATACTGCCCACCAGGGCGGCGGCGTTGCCAATGCGCCCGCCGCGCGCCAGGTAGTCTAGCGTGTCTACCAGGAAGTAAACCACGCAGCGCTGAATCATGGAGTGGAGGCGGTTGACGATGGTGTCGGCGTCCACGCCGGCGGCAGCCCAGCGCGCAGCGACCATGACCATCACGCCCAGGGGGGAACCGATGACGCGCGTGTCTATGATGCGGATGTCGGCGTCGGGAAAATCCTGTTTGGCGACGCTGGCAGAGCGGACCGTGCCGCTGATCTCTGCGGAAGGGTGAATGCACAGGATTGGTCCCCCAGAAGGGATCAGTTTTTCAAATTCTGCTTTAAACCATTCGGGGGCAGGGGCGGCTGTTTTGGGCAGCTCCTTCGACGTTTTTAGCCGCGCCAGGAAGGCTTTGTTATCCATTTCTATGCCTTCGCGAAACGATTCTTCTCCGAAATTGATGATTTGAGGGATGACGGGGATGTGATATTGTTGCGCGAAATCCTCCGGCATACAAGCAAGTGTATCCGTTATGATTTTTACCATGTTGGCTCTCTCCTAGTGGTTATTTACCGGCTTTATAGTGTGCTAAGGTGCTGGCGAAGTTGGGGGCGGATACGGTTTGGAACCACACTCTGCCCGGACCGCTCAACACCACGACAATAAGGTCGCCTTCTGGTAGGTCAAAGCGCACCGATGGCTCAAACCCGACCAGATGCCCCGGGTCTACTTTGATGATTTCACCCTGGCGCAGTACGTATTCGCGAACCTCTCCACAAGTTTGCAAGAAAGTAGTCCCCGGACCGGTGGCTTGATAGAGAACGAAGCCCTCTCCAAAGCCGGGTCCTAATTTTTGTTGAAATACGGGCTGGATGTAAACAGAGCCTTCTGCGCAGAGAAAGGCGCTTTTTTGAAAGATGACGCTTTGATCGTCAGCAAGGGTGAGGTCAAGTGTGTTGCCTGGCATCTCGGGGCTGAAAACCATCAGGCATTTTGGGGAATTGCAGGCGTAAGTGATCTTTTGGATTGGCTCGGTGGCGGGCTTTTTACCTAGTTTTGGGGCGCCTCCTTTTGCGCCCATTTGCACAACTACGTTACCACGCATCCAAGCTGCTCCGCTTGTTTCTGTATAGAGCATTTCTCCCTGGCTGAGGAGGAAGTCCACTGTTTGTACGATGGAACCGTGAATTTTATATTGCATATATTTCCCTCCGCACTGAATACTGTGCCTATAAGTGCTTATCTTAGAGTATGCCACAATACTTGGGATGATGCAAGGGGTAGAGTCAGGCGAATTCACATCTTTTAAAAAACTCGCTGGTTTGAAATGAGAAAAAATTGTCTTTCTGGTGGTGAGTCTGGTATGAATGTTGCATCTTATCCCTGTGCGCTTGATGTGTGTTGTCTGCACCGCCTGAACGTGGACAACACTTATAGAGTGTATGGCTAACAAAAATAGTAAGGAGGATCTCCGATATGAACCCGAAAAATCATTCCTTGCAGCACCGCTTTTTCAGCCTGCTAAGTGCAATCTTAATGCTGGCTTTGGTAATGCCGGCGATGCCCGGTGCTGGGCAGGCGTTTGCCCAGGCGGAAGCGCCCACACCTACCCCGTTGGTGATCTATAATGGGGTGGAAGGCAGCGCAGCAGCCGCTGAACAGGCTCCTATGCAATTGAAGCCACCTGAGGAGACTCCCCCTCCACCGGAGAAATTTATCCAGAGTGTGGAAGCCGACGACCCTGCCCTGGGAACGATCGTCTTTCAAGACGACATCCCTGCGGCAACGCGCAGTGTGGTGGTTGAGGATAACCTGGCGTACTTTGGAGATGGCAGCCGCCTGGTCGTCTACGACGTTACAACGCCGACCAGCCCGGTTTACGTGGGCAATTCGGACATCCTGGCAAACACGCTGAATAATCTCATCCTGGACGGCAGCACGGCGTACATGGCGCTCGGCTCGAGCGGCGTGTGGCACATTGACGTCTCTGACCCGGCGAACCTGATTTCGCACCAGGAGGAGATCGTCTACCCCACTCCCGGCAGCGCGCTGAAGCTCGCCTTGAACACCGGGAAACCCAAGCGCATCTACGTGGCAGCCGGCAGCGGGCACCTGAACGTCTTGGCGCCGCAGCGCACCACGCACCAGAAGATCGGTTCGTTTCCCGTGGGTATAGCCTCAGACGTCGAGGTCTCTGGGTATCACGCTTTTGTTACTGATCAGTATTCGGGTAAATTGCGCATCCTGGATTTCAGCACGACCTGGAAAGGGAAGCAAGTTGGTTCTCTGACGGTTAGCGGAGATTTGAATGGTTTGACGAAATCGGGAAATTACGTTTACATCGCCAGCGGCGACCAGGGTTTGCGCGTGATTGACGTAACCATTCCTGCCAGCCCAACGGAAATTGGCGCTTACACCGGGTTAGGAGATACGCGCGAAGTTACCATTTCAGGAAATTACGCTTACGTTGCTGCGGGTTCAAGCGGGCTTAAGATCCTGGATATTTCCACGCCATCTGCGCCGGTGTTGGTCGCTTCGTATGACACCCCCGGAGTTTCTGTGGACGTTACCGTCAGCGGAAGTTCCGTGTACATAGCGGACACGAGCAGCCTGGTGATTTTGCAACTCAGCGGTACTTATTCCATTCAGGGAACGGTAACCGATACAGGCACTTCGCAAGGGCTGGAAGGGGCAACCGTATCCGCCACCAACACGAGCACTGGATTGGTGTATTATGCCCTTTCAGCGGCAACGAGCGGAGATTATACGATATCCAACCTACCTGCTGGCAGTTACACGGTGGCGGCGGCGAAGCCGGGCTACGTCATTACTGCTGGATTTACCAACCCGGTAACGGTGGGTCCCAACGCAACGGATAAAGACTTCAGCGCCACCATTTCAACCGACGCGTACCGTATCTCTGGCTACATCAAGGATGCGAACAACACACCCATCGCCAACGTAACAGTGCGGGATGCGATCGGGCGCAGTGCGATAACAGACGCCAACGGATTTTATCAGATCGCCAGCCTATCGGCAGGCACGTACACCATCACGCCCGTAGCGGGGATCTACACGTTCTCGCCGGTGTCGCGCTCAGTTACCATCACCACTACAGACGTTACCAATCAGAATTTCAGCGCTTCGGCAGTCAGCGGCACGCGTAAAATATCCGGTTACGTGCGCAACACCACCAGCGACCCGCTGGCGGGTGTTACCGTCTCGGATGGCGGCAGCCGCACTTCCACGACCAACGCCAGCGGTTATTATGAATTGACCAATCTTCCGGCAGGTTCGTATACCCTGGGGGCGGCAAAAATCGGTTATTCCTTCACGCCTTCCGGCTGGACGAACCCGGTAGTCGTCTCTACGACGGACCGCGCCAACATCAACTTCACGTATTCTTCGGCTCCGGGACCGTATACGGTCAGCGGGCAGGTAATTGACGGGGGCAGCGGTATTGCCGGGGTAACCATCTCCGCCAGTTTTGGCGGCACAGCCACCAGCGGCAGCAACGGCAATTACACCATCACGGGTGTGCCGGCTGGCAGCTTCACCCTCACTGCCTCTCTGCCAGGTTACACCTGTACACCTTCCATTTTGAGCGGCAGCGCGCCCTACGACGTTACCAGCAAGAATTTCGTTTGCACCCCGGGCGCGATCGGTCCTTACAGCGTTTCTGGTCGGGTAACCGACGGCAGCAGTATGCCCATCGCCGGTGTAACCATACTCCTGAACAACGGCATGACGGCGATGACCAATGCGGCGGGAGATTACACGTTCAGTAATATCACCTTAGGCACGTATACTATGATGCCTACGTTAAACGGCTACACGTTCTCGCCGGTTTCGCGCACGCTGGCAGTTTCTTCCAACCTGACCAACCAAAACTTCAGCGGTACCGCAACGGCTGCGGGTACGTACATTGTATCTGGTAAGGTTACAAGCAACGGTGTTACAGGAATCTCTGGCGTCAGTATCTACGCCAGTAACGGACAAAGCACCACCAGCGACGACAGCGGAAATTATCTGTTGAATGGATTTGGCAGCGGCACGTTCGCAGTCATGCCGGTTAGCAGCACTTACACGTTCTCGCCGGTGTCCGCTTCGGTCAGTCTGTCGTCGTCCACGCCCAGCGCCACGCAGAATTTTGTGGCGGCTGGAACACCAAGCCCATACTCCATTTCCGGCAGAATAACGGACGGCAGCGCCAACCCAATTGCCGGGGTAACTATGCTGCTCAGTAACGGCATGACTACCACAACCAACGCCAACGGGGAGTTTTCCTTCAGCGGTTTGGCGGTTGGCAGTTACACGTTGATGCCTTTCAAGAGCGGGTACACTTTCTCGCCGCCAACCCTGACGGTTTACGTTTCGGCAGAAATCAGCCTGGACGTTACAGTCTCCTTCACCGGTTCTGTTTCAACAAGCGGCGCGTACACCGTTTCGGGCAGAATCACGGATGGGACGAATCCTGTTGTGGGCGTAACGGTGTACGCCAGCAACGGTGTGTCGGCGTCGTCGGATGCCAATGGAGATTATACGCTAAGCGGTTTCGCAGCGGGCACCTTCGCAGTCATGCCGGTTAGCAGTGGGTACACTTTCTCGCCAACCTCGCGCTCGGTCAGCCCGTCAGCTTCCACGCCCAACGTCAGCGGACAGGATTTTGTGCGCAGCGGCGGTTCGGGGGGAGATAACTCAATCTCTGGACGGGTAACGGATAACAGCGGTAACCCGGTTGCAAGTGTAACGATATCTGATGGGACGCGCTCGGCTACCACGGATAGCAGCGGTAATTATACGATCAACAACGTACCGGCAGGTTCTTACACGCTCACACCCAGCAAGAGCGGCTTTGGATTTTCACCCGCCTCGCTGGCAGTCAGTGTGCCGCCGAACGCCTCTGGCAAGGATTTCATCGCTGTATCGCAGCCCACTTACACCATTTCTGGGCGTATCGTGGATACTACCGGCGACCCGGTGGCGAACGTAACTCTGACAGATGGCAGCGGGCGTTCGACTTCCACCGACGGCAACGGTAACTACACTCTCACCGGTGTTCCGGTGGGCGTCTATACCCTCACACCTTCCAAGGCTGGTTTCACCTTCACGCCTGCCACACAAATTGGCAGCGTGCCGCCCAACGCGATTGACCGCGACTTCACCGCCCTGCCGGCTCCGACCTACACGGTTGCCGGGCGGGTGGCAGACAGCAATGGCGATCCGCTGGCGGAGGTTACTGTTATGGATGGCAGCGGCAAGATGGCGGTAACGGACGCTAACGGGAATTACGTCTTGAGCGGCATTCCCAAGGGCAGCTACTCTCTGACGGCTTCCAAGAGCGGTTACATCTTCACTCCCAACCCATTGATGGGCAGCGTGCCGCCTAACGCTACAAAACAAAACTTCACCGGCGCAAAGGGTGTGCCCACACCGATACCTTCTGTAACGATCCCGGGTCCTACACCCACCGGTCCGTATCCGACGCCATCAGGAACGGCAAATCCCTCCGGGTATACGATTTCCGGTTCAGTGCGGGATAGCGCGGGCAACCCCCTGTCTGGTGCTACGGTATCGGATGGGCAGGGGCGCAGCGCCACGACTGACGTGTATGGCACTTACCTTTTCAGCGGATACGTGTCTGGCAGTTATAACGTAACCGCCGCGCGCACAGGCTATTCCTGCACGCCCTATCCGCAGCTCGTTACCATTCCGCCAAGCGGCACGGCAAACTTTAGCTGCTCGCTGGTTTATTATGCAGTTTCCGGCATCGTAATGGATGCGAATGGAAATGGCATCGGCGGCGTAACCGTTTCGGCAGGAGCTGGCTATACCACAACGAGCGACAGCAGCGGCGCCTACGCCATCAGCGTGCCGATGGGCACTTACGTGCTCGTACCCTCCAAGACCGACTTCCAGTTCTCGCCGGTCTCGCGCACGGTGGCTGTGAGCGGCAACCTGAGCGGACAAAACTTTTACGGCGCCAGCGGCGTTACGGACGTGATCGTCAATGGTGATTTTGAAACGGACGGCGGTTGGGTCATGCCGTTCAATAGAGCCGGTTATTCGACTTCGGAGGTCGGCGATTTGTGGGCAGAGGTGATGGATGTGGTTCCTGCAACCCCTGAGCCTGGAATTGATCAGGAAGCACTGCTGAAAGACATGGTGGCAGATTACACGGGCAACGAGGTGTTGAGCGGAAAACGTTCTTTGCGAGTGGGTATTGTTGACCCCACCAAGAATGTGGCTGGCTATTCGGAAGCACGCCAGCGCGTACAGGTGCCGTGGACTTCCAAGATCACCAAGCTGCGTTTCTGGCTCTATCCCACGGGCGGCACGCCGGACGGGGTTGACCTGCAAATTGTCAGCCTGCTAGACCACAACCAAAAGCAGAAAGAACGCCTGGTTACCATGCGCAGCAACGCTGCCAAATGGCAATATTACGAATTTGATTTGACCAAGTATCGCGGGCAGACCCTGTGGGTGTACTTCGGTGTCTATAACAACGGCAAGGGCAGTATCATGGGCATGTACGTGGATTACGTACAGATGTTGTGCGCATCAGGAGATTACCCGCCTTTGCCGGTGGAAACGCCCACGCTGCCATCACCGGTTCCCGGTCCAGTACCAACGGGGACGCCTTCCCCAGGGGCATACAGTATCTCGGGGAGGGTTACCAGTAACGTGGGCAGCCCTTTATCTGGAGTAACATTATCCTCGAGTGACGGCAGAAGTGCCGTCACTAACTCAAATGGAGAGTACGTGTTTGCCAGTCTGGCGGGAGGCACGTACACCATCACACCCATGCTGGTCGGGGCGGTGTTCACACCGCCCAACTCGGTGGTTACCGTCTCTCCGGTTTCGCCGGCGGTGGGCGGAGTGAATTTTGTCAGTTCCGCGTTCACACCCCCAACTCCCGGCGGCACGTTTTCGGTGAGCGGCTTAATCAAGGATACGCTTGACGTACCCATTGGGAACGTAACCATCAGCGACGGCGCCGGACATACAACAGTTACAAACGCCAGCGGGCAGTACACGCTGAATGGTTTAGCAGCGGGGTCTTATACGATTTATCCGGCGATCATGGGCTACGTTTTTTCCCCGGCTTCGCGTGCGGTTACGTTGATCTCCTCCAACGCCAGCGGTCAAGACTTCACCGGAACGCAGGTCTCCGGTGGATCATACACGATTTCCGGCAAGGTAACAGACACGGGCGGTTCGGCGTTGGCGGACGTGAACGTCTCGGCGGGAGACGGGCACTCGGCGACGACAAATTCCGTGGGTGATTACGTGATCAGCGGGTTGAGCGCGGGAAGTTACGTAATCACACCCTCGAAAAGCGCTTACGCCTTTTCACCTGTTTCGCGCACTGTCTCGCTTTCAGCTCTGAACAACGCTACGGGAGTAAATTTTATGGGGTATGACGGAAGTTACCCGTCTTACGGCATCAGCGGACGGGTGACTCTGGGTAGCGCCGGTCTGGAAGGGGTGGTCGTTTCGGACGGTTCTGGTCATTCCGGTGTCTCGAACAGCAACGGGGAATACGCCGTAACGGGTTTATACGCCGGCAATTATACGCTGACAGCGGCAAAGGAAAGTTATACCTTCACGGCGAATTTCTCCAATCCGGTTACGTTGACGTCCGGTAACGTTACGGGAAAAGATTTTATAGCGGCTGCGGCTCCGACACAGCGTTCCAACAACGACGCCATGAAGGCGTATTACATCATCGCCACTGCCAAACCCAGGATTGACGGGGATTTCCCGTCCTCGTCCACCGATTTCCCCTCCCCCACGCAGTGGAACGCCAATAAGAAGCCGGTAACGTACAAGATATTGGGAATTGACAAGCTGGCAGGGCAGGACCAATACGGCGTGTGGGACTTGAAGGCGGACGTGCTGTTTGGCTGGGACGAGCAATACCTGTACGTTTTTGCCAAGGTATACGATAACGTGTACGTACAGGAAGCGGACGATTACCGCTATCTCTATCGCGGTGACAGCGTGGAAGTGGCGCTGGATAGAGAAGTGGCGAAGGACTACACTTCCCAGTTGCTCAGTTCGGACGATTTCCGCATCGGCATGTCTGGGGCAACGCACAACCCCGCCAATAACGATCCAAAAGCCTACGTGTATTCTCCGGCGGAAAAAGCCGGTATTCCAAAGTGGGTGCTGCACAAGGCGCGTTCGTTTTGTGAAGTGGATTCGCCCTACCAGTGCTATCAAAGCGGACCACCCACGAACAAGTACATTGATTACACCGGCTACATGTTTGAAGGCGCCATCGAATGGTCTGACCTGGGTATCACACCGCAGGCGGGAGATCATTACGGCTTTGCCTTCTCGGTTTCGGATAACGATCAGGTAAGCAAGATCGTGCAAGAAAAGGCGCTCGCCACCGTAAACAACGCCAACGTCTTTTTTGACCCGACTACCTGGGGCGATCTGGAACTGTTACAGTAACGCTCTGGCATTGTTCACAGGCAACAGGTTTCAGCGTGAAAACCTGTTGCCTGTGTTTTTAATATACATCTTCAATCTTCCAGGTACAGACGCATTTGTTCGTACACTTCAGAGAAAACGGTTAGAGTGGTGATGGCAGGGCTGCCTATCGTAAGCGCTACTGCCGGACGATAATACAGGCGCGCTTCTTTCTCGAAATGCAGGTCTTGCCAGGGGATGAGCAAGGGGGTTACCTGGGCGAAAGTCTTGTGGATAGCCAGGTAGAGACCACGCGGCTGCAAGGCTATATCCACGCAACGTTTCCATTGCACGTCTCCCAGCTTCAACGTGCGCCAGTTGAAAGTGCGGTTGAAGCGCTCGGTCTGGAGGGGGGCGGCATAGCAGGCGCTCAGTTCTTTGAGGCGGCTGAGCCTGGAGAGGAATTTGTTGATCATTACAAACCCCAGCACGAGTGCTGCCAGGGTGATAAACATGATGGAGGAAAAGAAAAACAACCACAGGATCGATTCCATAAGCGTTTGATTCTCCTGAGGATAATTATACACGAGAAGGCGGCGAGAAGGAGGTGGCTGGGAGATAAATCTCGCAGTACATACAGGCTCGCTTTGACGAGTTTCAGCACGGGCGCGATAAATCTCGCCGTACGTAGGGTGGTTTGGGATGCAAAAGGCACACCTTTTCTATGGTACAATAAAAAAGCAGGTTGTAACGAAAGACGGACCTGCGCGGGGAGAAATATGCCCGTTCCACCCAACGCTCTCGTTCTGGTTACCGTCATACCCTCAACGCGCGATCTGGAGATTGCACGTTTGCTGGGTTGGTATCGCATCCCGCTCCAACGCGCCCCGAAGGTGATTGCGGTGGATTATCTGGCGTTCTACCAGACGGCGGCGTTTGGGGAGCGTAAATGGCGCATTGAGTTCGCCGCAGCGGTTACAGGGCACGAACTGATGCGACGCGCCGATTTGCTGCAAGATGAGCCGCAGCACCCGCGCGCCCGCCAGGAATATTACAAGATTTCCCTGGGCGGGTTGGAGGCGCTGCCCAAGCCGATTCCGGCAGGAGAGTGGAAGCGCATCACGTTTTTGTATACCACCGGAGAGTACTTGCAGCAGGCGCAGACGATCAACGACCTGGTGGTACACACGGAGGAGCGTAAAGTGCTGTGGCAGGCGCTGCGCGAGCGCGCCAGCCAGATTTACCCGCAGGCGGCGGCTTTACCGGCGCTAGACCTGGACCCCGCCCTTCTGGCGGCTCTGCTGGGCATACGGAGTGGAAATGAAAAGGCAGGTGAAATATGACAAACGTTGTAATCAAGAATGGCACGCTGGTTACCGCAGCGGAGACTTACACGGCGGACATCTGGATAGAGGGGGAACAAATCCGCCAAATCGGCGTAGATTTATACGTACCCGGCAGCCAGATCGTGGATGCCAGCGGTAAGTTGGTGATGCCGGGAGGGATTGATCCACACGTTCACCTGGACTTGCCCATGTTTGGTACAGTCTCCTCGGATGACCATTATAGCGGGCACAAGGCAGCCGCGTTTGGCGGCACAACCACAGTCCTGGATTTCGTCTCGCAAGATTACCCCAGCTTACGTCAGTGCGTGGATGCCTGGCACGTCAAGGCGGACGATAAGGCAGCCATTGATTTCAGTTTTCACATGAACATCACACGCCTGGACGAGGCAGTGGAGGCGGAAATACCCGCTCTGGCAGGCTGGGGAATGCCATCGGTGAAGGTTTTTATGGCGTACAACGGGCGGTTGCGTTTGCTGGATGGCGAGATTTTGCGTGTGATGCGCATTGCCAGGAAACACGGGATTTTAGCGATGCTGCACGCCGAAAACGGGGACGTGATTGACGTGCTGACGGCGGAAGCGCTAGCCGCCGGGCATACGTCTCCCGAATGGCACGCCTACACACGTCCAAGCTGGGGTGCGGTGGAGGCTTCCCTGCGCGGGGCGGCACTGGCGGCGCAGGCAGATGCGCCGTTGTACATCGTCCACATGAACGCCGGCGGAGAGGTGGACGAACTGGAATACGTGCGCCGGCGCGGACTGCCAGTGTATGGGGAAACCTGCCTGGCGTATCTGTTCTTTTCTGTGGAGGATTTAAAGCGCCCAGATGGGGCTAAATGGATTTGTTCGCCGCCCATGCGCAGCACAGAGGACAACGCCCGGCTTTGGGAGGGGCTGGAGCAGGGCACGTTACAGGTCTTATCCACCGACCATTGTCCTTTCTTTTACGACGGCACGAAACCCATTCTTTACGAAGGCAAACCAGTGGCGATTCCAGGCAAGGAATTGGGTAAAGACGATTTCACCAAAATCCCCAACGGCTTGCCGGGGGTGGGCGACCGCCTGCCGGTGTTCTGGACGGCAGGCGTGGTTTCAGGCAGGATAACTCCCAACCGTTTTGTGGCGCTCACCAGCACCAACGCTGCCAAAATATTTGGCATGTACCCGCGCAAGGGGGCGTTGCTGCCTGGCTCGGATGCAGACATCCTCATTTGGGACCCACACCGCAAATTGACCTATGGCGTGGCTCACTCTCAGCAGCGCACGGATTACAATCTCTATGAAGGGATGGAGTTGACCGGTTTTGTGGAAAAAGTGTTTCTGCGCGGCAACCTGATTGTGGATGGGGACAGGTGGCTGGGAAAGCGCGGCGCAGGGAAGTTCGTCCAGCGGGCAATATTTAACGGGCAGCCCGGCTTGTAAGGGCGCAGCGTTGGCATGATGGCGGCGCTGGCTGATTTTCTGACGTACCTGTTGTCTCTGCTGCCGGTGATTGCAGTGGGGATTTACCTGGCGGCTGCGCTGGCGTTACAGGTATTGGCGCGCTTGCCCCTGCCCAAGCGGGTATCCTGGCTGACGGCGGTGGGGAGTTCCCTGGCAGCCTGGTTGATGATTTTATTGAGCGTCATTCGCCTGCCGCACTTCATTCCCTGGCTGCTTTCCGAAACGGACGTGGCTTATGCGATCGCTCCTGTTTTCGTGTTTCACGAAATTTCGTGGGCATACGCCTTAGCGCTGGCGACGGTCGTACTGTCCGTGTTTCTAACGGCGCGCTCACGCGGGGAAGAACAACAACCGGCGCTCTGGACGGGCGAACTGCTTCTGGCTGCGGTGGGGGTGCTGGCGGTTACGGCAGACACACCCCTGGCGCTGGTGATGGTTTGGGCGGCAGTGGATGGGCTTGAGCTGGGGCTGACTCTCACGCAGGTGAAAGAAGCGGAGACGCGCCGCCAGGTGGTTTACGCGTTCGCATTTCGCACGCTGGGGATACTGGTGGTTTTGTGGCAGATGGCTTTCAGCCGTACTTCCGCGTTGACCCTTTCCATGTTTGACCTGACACCAGGGATGAACTTGTATTTTCTTCTGGCAGCCGCCTTACGCCTGGGAGTCGTGCCGCTGCACAATCCCTTCTTACAGGAAGTTCCCGTGCGCAGGGGATTTGGAACGCTGGCGCGCCTGGTGATGGCTGGCTCGGCACTGGCGGTGCTGGGCAGGGTGGCAGATTCTACCCTGCCGGAGGTGTTGCTGCCTTATTTGTTGGCGCTGGCGGGGATATCTGCGCTCGTGGGGGCGGTGCAGTGGGCGTTTGCAGCGGACGAATTGGCGGGGCGCTCTACCTGGGTGTTGAGCATGGCTTCGCTTTCTTTTGCGGCGGCGGTGCGCTCGCAAACGCAAGCCAGCCTGGCGTGGGGATTGGCGTTGTTGCTGCCAGCGAGTATGTTGTACGTCGTATCCAGGCGCGACCGGCGCTGGGCATGGCTGCCTGTGTTTGGGTTTCTGGCGCTTTCCGGTTTGCCGTTTTCCCCGCTCTGGTATGGTACGGCGATTTATAACACAGCCGGTCTGTTTTCTGGATATTCTCTGCCCTCAGTAGGGCTAATGGCGGCGGCTGGGTTAATGATGCTGGCGGCGCAGGGTTTTTTGTTGGCAGGCTTTGTGCGCCACGCCTTTAACAATCGCAGCGCCGTGCAGGATTTTGACATGTGGGGCAGCTTGGGGTATTTTGTGGGTGTTTTCTTGCTGGCGGCGGTGCATTTTGCTTTGAGCGGATGGATGGCGTTGAACGGCAGCCGCGGGGTGTGGGTGCTGAATATGGTTGGGTTGGCGCTGGCGGCAGGGATAGTTTTTTACCAATCTCCGCCAGCGTGGAAGGTGCGTTTTATCCGTCGCCGAAAGCCTGTGGAGGAGAGCGGGGCGATCGTTGTGGCGGCGGAGATGGACGCGATAATGCGCAAACCCCCGTTTCTGCTGGCTGGCGTGCAGGCAGCGCTGGGCGGGGTGGTACGTTTCGTGGGGCAAATCGTCCGCCAGGGGAAAGCCGTTTTCTCGCTCGCCTGGCTGTACATGGCGTTCTTTCGCGTCTTCGATCTGTTACGCCGTTTCTACAACCTGCTCTCGCGCATGATGGAAGGTCAGGGCGGTGTATTGTGGGCGCTGTTGTTGTTTATGCTCTTGATTGCGTTTATATTCCAATCGCCGGGGGGAAGGTAACGAAAGATGGACGTGCTTCCTACAATTGCGGTTGGGGTGATTGTGATTACGACCACAGTACTGCTGGTAAGCGAAAACTGGCGTTACAGCGTTTTAGCGCTAGCGTTGCAGTATATCGGCGTGTTTCTGCTGGTGGCGGTACGCTGGACGCTGGAAATGGCGGTGGTGAAGCTGCTCGCCGGGTGGGTTGCCGGAGCTTTGCTGGGATTTGTGTTGACCGCAGATGAGCAGGTTTCGGATACGGTGGAAAGCGATTTGGAGCGCGAGACGCACGTTTTACCCACCGGCAAGTTCTTTCGCCTGTTGGCAAGCGGCTTGCTGCTGGTGATCGTGCGCTCGGTGGCGGAAGGGACGCTGGACTGGGTGCCGGGGATTGATCAAATGCAATTGTATGGCGGGTTGATTCTCATGGGGTCGGGAGTGCTGCACCTGGGATTGACCGACCAACCGCTGCGGGTTGTGCTGGGACTGTTGACGTTTCTTTCCGGCGCGGAAATTCTCTATTCTACCGTCGAAACGTCCATTTTGGTAACCGGGCTGCTGGCGCTGGTCAATTTGAGTCTGGCATTTATCGGCGCTTATCTGATGGTGATTCACAGCGCGGAGGCAAAGACGTGAGCACGCCGGTTTTCTGGATCGTGTTGCCGGGGGCTGCGGCGCTGGTTTTGTTTTTTATGCGCCAGTACAGCCGCGTGTCCACAGCTGCCGCGGTGGCTTTTTCCTTGCTTTTATGTGCATTCTCGCTGGCAATTCCAGTGGGTAAGGCGATTCCCTTGGGACCTTTCACTATACAGATTGAGGAAAGTCTGAATATTTTTGGACGTCAATTCGTCTTAGGATCGGCAGAATTGATGGTTCTGGGTTTGATCTACGGCAGCCTGGCGTTTTGGTGCGGAGCGGCATACGAAGCGCGGGTACATCGCGGCTTCATCCCACTCAGCATGGGAATTACAGCGCTGCTCACGGCAGTTTTATCCGTCAAGCCATTTTTATACGCTGCTCTGCTCATTGAAGTGGCTGTGTTGTTGAGTGTGGGGTTGTTGATTTATCCCGGGCAGACCGTTGGGCGGGGCGTCTTGCGCTTTTTATCTTTTGAGACGCTGGGGATGCCGTTTATTCTATACACAGGTTGGATGCTGGGCGGGATAGAGACCGGCTTTCCCCAACCAGATTTGATCGGGCGCTCGGCAGTGCTGCTGGGAATAGGCTTCGTGTTGTTGTTGGCGGTCTTTCCTTTTCACACCTGGCTGCCGATGATAATGGAGGAAGTGCACCCCTACGCGGCGGCGTTTGTTTTTTGTATGTTGTTGGTAGATATTTCCCTGTTTGGGATGGGTTTGTTGACGCGCTACGCCTGGCTGCGTGAATCGCCACTGGTGCACATCATTCTCGTCATTGTGGGGGTGTTGATGGTGTTGGCTGGGGGGGCAGGAGCTGCTTTTCAAAATCACCTGGGGCGAATTTTAGGATACGCTTTTATGAGCGAAATTGGTTATTCTCTCATCGCGGGCGGGTTTTCCTTTTCGGAGGGATTTGGCGTTTTTTTTGCCCTGCTGCCAGCGCGCGTTCTGGGGATGGGAGTGTGGGCGCTGGGATTAGCGTTGCTGCGCCAGAAGCGCGGCTCGCTCCAGTTTGGCGCAGTGGCTGGGGCGGGGTATGAAGCACCGCTCAGCGCGATGGGGGTCAGCCTGGCTGCGTTTTCAGGGTTGGGTTTTCCTTTGCTGGGCGGTTTTCCGCCGCGTTTGGTTTTGTGGGAGCTTTTGGCTGAACAAAATGTCCTTTTGATGGCAATGCTGTTTCTGGGGATGTTGGGCGGATTGGCAGCCGCCTGGCGCAGCCTGATTGTGCTTTTTGCGGTGCGTCCGCAGGCAGATGTTGCAGATGAGGAGGGTATGGCGGCGCGCTTGTTGTTGGGAATTGGCGTGGCAGGTTTGCTGTTCCTGGGGTTGCTGCCGCAATGGCTGGCACCTTTTCTGACGGGGATGCAGCGCATGTTTGAGGCGCCCCTTCCCTAAGGGGATGTTTTTTCGACTCGCTTATAATCATGCTATAATTTGAAAGATTTATCAAAAGGATTTTGGGAGAAGTGCGTATGGAAATCGGTCAGGTAGTTAAACAACTGGAGTGGATGGATGAGGAAAGACGCCGCGATAAGAGCGTGATGTTGGCGCTGCAAGACAAGGTGAACACATACGCAGATACGCTGGAGGGAACCAACCAGCGCATGAGAACGCTGGAGGAAGAAGTGAAGCGTTTATCTGTGCAGGTGGGGAGGTTGAATCAATTTGACGGGGCGCTGGTGCAGCAGCGCATAGAATTGCGCCGTATGATGGATGAGACGGAGAAAAAGTCGCAACGCACGCGCGATGAAAGCGAGAAGCTGCTGCGCGCCGATTTGAAAGCGTTGGAAGTGCAAATCTCCGAATTGGGCGGCAAACTGGATCAAATCCAGGTCGTGCGCCTGGAACTTCAGGCGGACATTTCGGAACGCTTGAAACTGGAGCACACCATGGATGACGTCAGCTTACGTTTGGACGATTTCGCCCACAACATCGAAGATTTTGGTCGCGCCCATCGTTTAATTGAGGAGGGACGCAGGCAAGACGCCAAACAAATTGACGGTTTGCAGGGAGAGGTAATTGCCCTGCGCAAGCGCATTGATGAGCGCCGCTCGGAGTTGGAGGCTTTGGGGGTGAACCTGAATCGCATGGAGAACCGCCTGAACGAGATTCTCTCGCTGGAAGACAGTCGCTTGCAGGAGCAGCAGGAGTTTATAGAAGCCCAGTCGCTGGCTCAGGTGGAACGCGAGCGCGCCATGCGGGAGTGGATCAAACGCGTGGAGGCGTTTGAGAAACAGGGACAGGAAGTGCAAGAGCAGCTTCAAAACCTGGACGCCACGCACCGCCTGGTCAAACGCAGCCAGGATACGATTGAGATGGTGGCGGAGCGTATGGAGCGACGCATCAACGAGATCACCGAGTTGCAACGGTTGACGGAAGATCGTTTCCGGCAGGAGTGGACGACTTTTAAGGGCGACGATCAAAAACGTTGGGCGGATTACACCCTGAGCCAGGACGAGCGCCAGAACGAATTGATGCGCCAGCACGAAAAACTAGTCAGCCGGCTCGTGCAACTCGAAGACCAGTTCCACATCACGCGTGATTTAATGGCACAGCTAAACGCTCAAACGGATCGCGGTTTGCAAACTATCTTAACCATCGCACACGATTGGGTAGAGACGTACCAGCGCATTAAAAGCATGGAGCGCTAAGCGTGCGTGTAATTGGCACGGCAGGGCACGTGGATCATGGGAAATCCACACTGGTGGAGGCGCTCACCGGCTATCATCCCGACCGGCTGAAGGAAGAGCAGGCGCGCGAGATGACGATTGAGCTGGGTTTTGCCTGGCTGAGGCTGCCCAATGGGGAAGAAATTGGCATTGTGGCCGTGCCCGGGCACCGCGATTTCATAGAAAATATGCTTG
>CAZGDA010000021.1:19178-30361 GCA_964524425.1 uncultured Anaerolineaceae bacterium
GCCCCGCCCGGCCCCCGCGCCTGCCCCCCCCCAGCCCCCGCCGCGGGGCGGCGCCCTGAGGCGGCGCTGTTTGTGGTTGCGGCGGACGAAGGGCCGATGCCGCAGACGCGCGAGCATCTGGCGATTTTAGACTTGCTGCAGGTGCCAGGCGGCGTGATTGTGTTGACGAAAACAGACCTGGTGGACGACGCCGAATTCATAGATTTGGTGGAAGATGACGTGCGCCGGGCGGTGCAAAATACTGTTCTGGCAGAGGCAGAGCTGGTGCGCGTTTCGGCGCGCAAGCGCCAGGGGCTGGAAGAATTGCAGCTGGCGTTGATGAAGTGCCTGGCAGGACGACCGCCGCGAACGGACGCGGGAAAGCCGCGCCTGCCGGTTGACCGCGTGTTCACCATCGCCGGATTTGGCACAGTGGTTACCGGCACATTGCTGGATGGGCACCTGAACGTAGAAGACGAAGTGGAGATCTTGCCACAAGGGTTGCGCGGCAGGGTGCGTGGTTTACAAAGCCATAAAAAGAAAACCGAACAGGCATTGCCGGGCAGCCGCACGGCAGTGAATATTGCCGGGCTGAACGTGGCGCAAATTCAACGCGGCAACGTGGTAACGCACCCAGGAGATTACCAGCCCAGCACCCTCCTGGACGTGCGTTTTCGTTTGTTGGCGGATGCCAGCCACCCGCTGAAGCACAACGCCGAAGTGAAACTTTTCATCGGGGCAGCAGAGACGTTGAGTCGCGTCCGCCTGATCGGCGCGGAGGCGCTGGCGCCCGGGGAAAGCGGTTGGCTGCAATTGGAACTTGCTGAGCCGATAACGACCACGCGCGGCGACCGGTATATCCTGCGCCGTCCCTCGCCCGCAGAGACGATTGGCGGAGGAGAGGTGTTGGACGCGCAGCCGCGCCGACAGTACAAGCGTTTTTCTCCAACGGTTTTGGCGCGCTTTGAATCTTTAAGTGAGGGAGACGCGGCTGAACTGATCTGGCAGGCGCTGGTTGGTCAAGGCGCCGCCATTGTGCGGGAGGTTGTGGCGGCTTGCCGATTGGATGTGTCTGTGGCAGGGGAGGCTATCCAGCGTCTCGTTCATGAAGGCAGGCTGATTGTTGCCCAAAAAGACGCCCAGCAAATAAACTGGCAGGAGAGCAACGCCGCAAACACGCTGCTCGTGGCGCGCAACGTGTGGGATCGAACGGGCGAGGCAATGTTACAGACGGTCAGGACGTACCATCGAACGCACCCTTTACGCCAGGGGATTTCGCGCGAGGAGTTAAAAAACCGCCTGAAAGGCACGCCGCGGGTGTTTTCTGCCCGCCTGGAAGCGCTGTGTGAGGAAGGTCTTGTCGTGGATAGGGGCGGATTTGTGCAAGAGAAGGGGCACAAAATTCAGTTCAACGCAGAACAGCAGGCACGCGTCAACGCTTTGCTCTCCCGTTTTGCGGCGGCGCGTTTCAACCCGCCGACGATTAAGGAATGTGTAGCGGAGGTGGGGGAGGAAGTGTACGCTGTGCTGGTGAACACGGGGGAATTGATGCCGGTATCGGCGGAGGTAGTATTCCGTTTTGCCGAGTATCAGGAGTTGCGCGAGAAAGTAATCCAGCACCTCACCCAGCATGGCGTCATCAGCGTAGCTGAAGGGCGCGATTTGTTTAACACCAGCCGGCGTTACGTGTTGGCAATGTTGGAGCATTTGGATGCGAGCGGGGTAACGCGGCGCGATGGGGACGTGCGCCGCCTGCGTAACCAGGCTGGCAGGTGAGCGAATCCATTGGGCGGTCTTTATCATCCTCTATTTGCTTTTTTCGTGCCAGATATGGTTTAAATCTCAAAGAGAAACACCATAGACGGTATAACACCCCCCATTTCCTTTTTAGGCAGCCTCTTTTCCCTTATTGTTACAAAGATTTTTATTTACCAGGTGCGGTCCTGGTATTCCTTTTCGCAATAGTCGCAGTCTGTCGTAGGGCTTTGCATGTTGTTGAGGTATTGGAGCATGAACTCGGCTTGTGGGCGGTCTTTTTGTGGCACGCTGGAAAGGCATTTTTGCAGCGTGGCGACCTGCACGTCGCGGGCGTCCAACTCTATGGCGTCGCGTTCTTCTTCGCTAAGCTGCGCCCAGTCTGTAAGGATGCCGTTTTCCGCCTGCCAGCGATGGCGGGCGTCGTGTACAATAGTGCCGGCGTACCAGAATACCTGTAACGATCTGGAATACCTCGGTGCAAAGGCGGTGGTGTTGGAAGCCATAAAGGTTCCATCGTTTACCCCCATTCCCGAGCGGTTGTATTCAAGGATGGTAGTGATGTAGGTATCGGCAACGCTGAGGGCGTCGGGGTCACATGTTGCAAGAAAGTTGATGGCAGCGCGGGTTTGGCTGACGAACTCCCCACTGCCGCGTATTTCAATTTTTGTGTCGTCCGCCGGGTCGCCCTGGTTGGGTATGGTGTGGCTTGGTGGGTATTCCTGGGCGGCGAACACGGGCGAGGAAAAACCGAAACCCAAGAACAACGTAAATGCGACCACGAAGCTGGTCAATTTCAGGGGTGTGTTTTTGTGTGCAGTATTCATCGTTCTCCTTACGCACGAATATTACCATATAACTTATTCAGGTGCGGTTAGAGGATTCTTAAAGATGTGTAAGATAGGGACGGGTGGCGAGAGAATGCTTGGGTTGGAATGCGCACAAAAGCGCACAGGTAAAGGATGGGTGAAGTTGGTCTACCTGGCAGTTTGTGATTTAGAGGCGCAGCGTGGCTAGGATTTCGTATTGATCTACCGAGTAGATGTGGGAAAGTTGAATCTGACGGGCGGTGAAGAGATGCTGCGGAAACACCAGCGCTTTGCTGCTATCAGCGGGGACGTTGTTGAGGTCGGGGATGCTTTTCAGGGCGCTGATGAGGGTAGGGATGAACCAGGGGCGATATAAAGAGGGAAGCTGCGCCAGGCGAAGACTGTCCTGTAAGCGGCTCTGTAATTGGCGTAATTCGTTGGAAATCGAAATGCACCATTTGAGCACGTTTCTCTCCTCAAATGGGACGTGGATTGGCACGAGGGAAAGGGCAGAAATTGGGAAAGGGGCAACCTGGGCGAGATGGTTGCCCAGGATTTCAACCAGGTTTGTCAAAACATTTGCCGCGCTCCCGTTTTGTAGGTTGGGATGATTTTCAGGGATGTGGAAACGCTGGCAGGTGAGGTGGACGAGGGAGACTGGCTGCCCGCCGTACAGGGTTTGCAGTTGCGCCATACGCGTTTGCAGTGAGAGCAGTTCTAGCCTGTCGGTTGGTTCGAGCAGGATACAGATATCACCCGGAAGCGTGGCGCGCAGGGCGAATTCTTCAGGGTGGCTGCGCTCGCAACGCTCTGGAGTCATTTCGAATTCTTTGCCTGGGGTGAACCGCGCAGGGAAGCCACTTCTTCCCCGCTCAAGTAGCGCCATTCACCGCGTTTGAGGTTGCCCAGGCGCAACGTGCCGATGCGGATGCGTACCAGGCGGACGACGTACAAACCAATGCGCTGGCACATCTCGCGGATTTGGCGTTTGCGCCCTTCGTAGAGGATGAAGCGTAAGAAACAACCTTTTCCGGCGAGTTCATCAACCCAAACCCGGGCGGGTTGGGTGCGGTAACCATCGGCAAGGACGATGCCGTGCCGCAATGCGGCAAGCTGTTCGTCGTCTGGGTGGCGGTTAATCAAAACGCGGTATTCTTTTTCGTGTCCGTAGCGCGGGTGCATGAGACGATTGGCAAGGCTGCCGTCGTTGGTCAGCAGCATTAAACCTTCACTGTCAGCGTCCAGGCGACCCACGGGAAAGAGGCGCTGGGGCAGGTTGACGATATCCAAGACGGTTTTGCGCGGCGGCTGGTATTCTGCGCCCGGCTTGCGCTTGATGGTCGGATCGGGGCTGGAGAGAATGCCGCGCGGTTTGTAGATGGCAATGTAAATCATCGGCTGTTCTTCGATTTTTAAACGCCGACCGTCAACGATGATGGTGTCTTTGGCTGCGTCTGCCTTGCTGCCCAGGGTGGCGATGACGCCGTTGACCGTTACGTGCCCTTCTTCGATAAGGGTCTCGCAAGCCCGGCGAGAGCCAAACCCTTCACGGGCGAGTATTTTCTGGATTCGTTCTGCGCTCATACGTTCACCTCCGCTTTTCTTATTCAGGGAGTGGTGGGCTGCTGGACTGTGCGACGGCGGGTTGCAGGTCGGCTACGTTTTCCTCCAGTGGGGGCAGGTCGTCGAGGGAACTAAAGCCAAACGCCTGCAAAAAGTCGGCTGTGGTGGCGTATAGCATGGGTCGTCCCATTGTCTCTGCTCTGCCGACTTCCTCGATCAAGCCTTTGTTGAGCAGGCTGCGCAATACCCCGTCGCTGTTTACCCCACGGATGCTGTCTATCTGTGGGCGGGTAACGGGTTGTTTGTAGGCAACGATGGCTAAGGTTTCCAGGGCGGCATTGCTCAGGCGGCTGTTTGCTTCTAAGCCCAGGAGGATTTCTATGTAAGCGGCTGCTTCGGGGGCGGTGGTAAGCTGGACACGCCCCTGGTGACGCTGTAAACGTATGCCGCGTTGTGCGTATTCCGCCTGCAAGCTGTCCAATTCCTTTTCGATCTGACGGGTGGGTACGTCGAGTACTTTAGCTAGCTGGGTGGGCGTCAGCGTGGACGGAGAGACAAACAGCAATGCTTCTAATAAAGTAGTAATGTTTAATTCTGGCGTAGGTAATGTATCTGTCATGGGTTCATGCTATAATCAAGTCTAGTAACAACACATCAAGGAGGTGTGTGATGATGTTTAAGAAATACTCTTTGTTTGCCAGCACGCTCGTTTTGCTGCTCATCAGCCTGGCTTGTAACTTACCTGGAATATCGCGGGCGTCTGAGGCGGGCGTGGAAGTCTCGACGCAGGCAGTGGGGGAGCTTCAACAGAACGTTCAGCAGGCAGTTCAACAGGCGGCTCAATCGGGGACGCTGACTCTGGAGATCACGGAAAGCCAGGTAACTTCTGCCATAGCCCTGGCAATGCAAAAGCAGGCGGACGTACCGGTAAAAGACGTGCAGGTGCGCCTGCGAGACGGACAGATTCAAATCGAGGGTACGGCGTCTCAAAAGGGGATGGAGTTCCCTGCAAAAGTCGCAGTATCCGTCTCGGTGAGCAATTGCAAGCCCAAGCTGGCGGTTGAATCAGCCTCGATCGGTCCTTTTCCGCTTCCTCAAGAGCAGTTGAGTAGTTTTTTGCCGATGGCAGAGCAAGCGCTGGACGACTTGATTACCTCCTCTTCTCTTTCAAATATTTGTTTGCTGTCCATCAGCGTTGGCGATGGCAAAATGACCATCAATGGCAGCGTGCCGAAATAACAGGGTCTCAGGATAAATAGACCTGGCAGGGTTTCAAGAAGCGTTTAAGAAAGCAAGCTCAATGTAAACCCGTCAGGTCGTTATCCTGCGTTGACAATCCTGCGTATGTCTGATTAGATTATACCACTTTCTGTTAAAAGGGAAGAACGTGTACTTTTATGTCATAAGCCGGCGATTTTGGGTTTCCCTGGCGCTCGGACTGGGTCTGGTGTGGTTGGCGGCGTGTGCAGCGCCGCAGGTGAAACAACCTGAGGTCAATGTAGTTGTTGAGACGAATATATCAGCGGCGCAGGGCGCCACGGCTGTTCCGCCGCAGGTATCTGTGCGTCTTCCAGCCGGAAGTACGGTGGAAGAGGCGTTGAATGAGGCAGAAATTCCTTTGGAGGCGCTCGACCGCGTCGACCCGCCGTTGTATACTGTACTGCGGGAAGGGATGCGCATCCGGGTGGTGCGGGTAGAGGAGAGATTTGATGTACAAGAAGTTGTCTTGCCTTTTGAGCGACAAACGGTGCGCAACCAGAATCTCACGGAAGGGGAAACCCGGCTGGTGCAGGCGGGCGAAAACGGTTTACAGGAGGTAACCTACCGCAGTGTTTTGGAAAATGGGGTGGAGATTGCACGCAACCAGGTGAAAACAGTGGTCATCAAAGCGCCTCTGGCGGAGATTATCATGGTGGGCAGTCAGCAACCGTTCATCACGTTGACTATTCCGGGGCGGCTGGCTTATTTGACGGGCGGTAACGCATGGATTATGGAAGGAGATACGGCAAACCGCCGCCCACTGGTAACCAACGGGAAGCTGGATGGGCGGATTTTCACGCTCTCGGCGGATGGAAACTGGCTTTTGTTCACGCAACGCGCTGAGAAAGATGCCAACATCAACAGTCTGTACGCCATTCCAACGACCGGCAAGGGTGAAGATGAACTACCTTTAGGTGTGGATAACGTCGTCCATTTTGCAGAGTGGGTGCCGGGGGCTACCCTGCGGGTGGCGTACTCCACCGTCGAGCCGCGCAGCACCGCCCCAGGATGGCAGGCGAATAACGATTTGTTCGTGCTAGATTTTAGCGCCAATGGTTGGGTCTCCGATGCGGTGGAGTTGTTGAGTGCTGGTTCCGGAGGTGTGTATGGCTGGTGGGGAAGCGAATTTAAGTGGTCTCCTGACGGCGCCCAGGTAGCGTATGTGCGCGCAGACGAAATTGGTTTGGTGAACCTGGAGGAGAAGAACCAGCAACCGTTGCTGGCTTTCACTCCGTATCAAACGTTGGGAGATTGGGCGTGGGTGCCGGGGGTTTCGTGGAGTCCGGATGGGAAGATGTTGTACGTTGTGCTGCATAACGACCAGGGCAACCTTGAAACAGCCGAGACTTCCCCGGTCTTTGACGTGGCAGCGTTGACGATGGAAGGAACGGTGGTACCCCTCGTCTCGCAGGCGGGCATGTTTGCATATCCGGTGCCTTCGCCTTTGGAAAAGGAAGTCAGCGGTGAGAAGGCTTTTCGGATGGCGTATTTACAGGCGGTTTTTCCCAATCAGAGCCAGACCAGCCGCTACCGTCTGATGGTTGTAGACCGGGATGGGTCGAACAAGCAGGAGGTTTTCCCGCCGGAAGGGATGCCAGGAATGGAACCGCAGCGGGTGTTCTGGTCACCCGGGGGTGTGCAGCCCAAAAACGGTTCAGAGGGACAAAAAGCAAGCCCTGTTTTGGCTCTTCTATATCAGGGGGATATGTGGTTTGCGGATGCTAAAACGGGCACGGCGCAACAAATCACCGGTGAAGGGGTGGTGAGCCGTATAGATTGGAAATGAGTGTCTGACCGGCAGGCTATTTGGAAGCAGAAGTCTGATAAGCTCCGTCTTCACAGACGCGCAGCGCCCAGCCACGCGCGTTGACACCGGCGCGGCGAAAGGCATCTTCCATGGCTACGACGATAGATTGGGTTGCCTGGCGGGTGAAGGCAACGATGCCGGGTCCTGCTCCTGAGAGGGCGGCGGCGGATGCGCCGGCGTCTTTGGCGGCTTGCAGCACGGCATCTGCGCCGGGGATGAGCTTGAGCCGGTACGGTTGGTGCAGACGGTCATCCATCACCTGACCGAGAAGGTCAAGGTCGCCGCTGCGCAAGGCTTCAACGACCAGGGCAACGCGCCCGATGTTGAAGACGGCGTCGCGCACGGCGACTTGTAACGGCAGGGCGGCGCGGGAGGTGCGCGTGGGTAGATCAATATCTGGCACGACCACGGCGGCGGTGATATCTCCTACGCTGATGCGACGGGCGACAATGGAGGGGCGGTTTTGCGTGGGTGCAGGAATCAGAGTGGTGGAGATAACCAGGCTGCCCATCAGCCCCGGAGCAACGTTATCGGGATGCCCTTCCATTTCTGTCGCCAGGGTGAGGATGTCCTGATTGTTGAGGGGATAATCCAGCAGGGCGTTTCCGCCCATTAAACCGGCGAGGACTGCTGCGGCGCTGGAACCCAGCCCGGAACCTAGCGGGATGCGGTTCGTGCAGCGGATGAGCAGCCCAGGGGCAGGAAGGTTGCCACTGAAGGCAAACACGCGCAAGGCTGCCTGGGCAATTAAGTTTCCGGCGTCGGTGGGTAATCCGTTTTCCCCTTCGCCTGTAACGATCACCTGTACGCCAGCGGAGGCGCGTTCAAAAGTAACATCATTCCATAAATCCAGTGCAAGCCCCAAGGAATCGAAGCCGGGACCTAAATTTGCGGTGGTTGCAGGTACGTGTACGATGATTTTGTCCATAAGTCTCCCCGATGGCGAATTATAGCACACTTTCCCAGGCGGCAGCGCAAATAATTCCCCGGCTTTTTCAAACCAGGTAAAGAAGAGCCTGAACCTGACAGATTTCTAAAAACCAGGCAGGTTAATGGCTAAAAAACGGCGCAGGATTTGGTGGTAAAATTGGGGGTTTGGGCGCGATAGTACTAAAGTAATTGTACTAATATCCTATTGCTATATAAGACCGGTTTGGTACAATTTGCCTATATGTTAAAGAGGGTAGTGTTATGAGTAAAAGAAGTGTTTATTATTACGTGTCGCTTTACATCCTGCTGGTGGCAGTAGCCTTAGCAGGCTGTATGCCCACAGGCGAGTTACCTGCGGGGGCTACCCCCACCTTGCCATTTATTCCCATTCCTGTAACCGGGAAGGATAAAGAGGAAGCGCCCACTCCATCTGAGGAAGCTGTTACGGAAACTCCACCCGAAACTCCTGCAGAAGCAACGCCAGAAATGCCGACAGAAGTTCTACCCAGCGAAGCAACGGCAACCCCTGAAATCCCCCCCACAGAAATCCCGCTTCAACCGGAAGTGCCAAGTGATACTCCCCTGCCGCCAACGGCAGAGTTCTCTCCCACGCCAGTTCCTACTGAAGTGATCGTCGAACCAAGCGCGACGGCAGAGCTTCCCGCCATGGGGCAAAGCATGCAAGAAGCGCAACCCGCCATGGGTGCGTCGGTTGCTCTTCCGGCGCTCTCGCCGGTGTGGAGCGCAGATCACGAAACGGGGAACATCAGCCAATGGGAAGCGTATGGAGATTTCTTAGGTCAGGGCACGACAGGCTCGTATAGCATGGTAACATCACCCGTGCACGGCGGAAATTACGCCACGGGTTTGACGATTAACACATCAGCAGGCGGTTCGCAAGCTGCGTACCTTTTCATCTGGAATCAGGCGCTGCTGGCGAATGATTATTATTACTCGGCGTATTATTATATTCCATCTGGAACGGCACCAGCCTCGTGGTGGAACGTTATGCAATGGAAATCCACCTACGATGGGGATAGCAGCCACAGTGTGCCGATGTACGATTTGGATATAAGTTCCAGCGGTGGAAAATTGTGGATGAAAATGGTTTTCCGCCCAGATAGCTCTTCGTTGAAGGTGGTTTATTCGCAGTCAACCGTCAGCTTCCCCACCAACCAATGGGTGCGCGTAGACGCGTATTACAAGCGCTCCACAGGTACCAGCGGTCAGGTGATTGTCTGGCAGGACGGGCAGATGTTGTATAACGCTGAAAACGTGAAAACGCTGGAAGCAGACGGAACGCTGTTCTGGAGTGTGAATAATTACACCGATTCGATTTCACCTTCTCCCTGCACGATTTACATAGACGATGCAGCCATCAGCCGCGTGAGCACATCCCCAACGAATACCCCCGTATCACCCACTGTAACAAACACGCCAGTTCCACCGACGGCGACCAAAACTGCCACACCTATCCCGCCGACGGCGACCAAGACGTCTACACCTACAAAAACCTATACAGCAACCGCTACGGCGACAAAGACAGCCACAGCCACGGCTACCCCAACGAATACGTTTACAGCAACCGCTACAGCAACCAAGACAGCCACAGCTACATCTGTTCCGTCCACAGCTACGGCAACAGCAACGTACACACCCACTTCGGCAGCGTCTCCAACACCAGCGCAGGCGCACCTTCCTCC
The DNA here is from genome assembly GCA_964524425.1 of uncultured Anaerolineaceae bacterium. Classification (GTDB taxonomy): domain Bacteria; phylum Chloroflexota; class Anaerolineae; order Anaerolineales; family DRKV01; genus JBAXBF01. The sequence goes on from CAZGDA010000021.1 coordinate 28,985, forward strand.
ACTGGCGGCTTTGTGGAACGCAGACCACGAGACCGGAAATATCAATCAGTGGAAGGCGTATGGTGATTTCGTTACCCAGGGTTCTTCTCCCACCTACCGCATGGTGTCTTCACCGGTGCATGGCGGCAATTATGCCACCGCCCTGACGATCAACACCTCCGCTTATTCCGACACGGGCGCTCATGCAGCCTACCTGTTCATCTGGAATCAGACCCTGCTGTCGGGAGACTATTTCTACACGGCGTATTACTACATTCCATCCGGCACGCTGCCTGCCTCGTGGTGGAATATCATGCAGTGGAAATCCACATACGATGGCAACAGCAGCCACAGTGTGCCTGTGTATGACCTCGACCTTGGGGAAAGCAGCGGGCAACTGGAAATGAGATTAATTTTCCGCCCGGATGATACAACACAGCGAGTGTTTTACCGCCAGACGGCAGTGAAATTCCCCACCAACCAGTGGGTGCGCGTAGATGTGTATTACAAGCGGGCGGCGGACAAAACCGGGCAGGTTATCGTCTGGCAGAACGGGCAGATGCTGTACAACATCACCAAAACGCAAACCGTAATGGCAGATGAGACGCTGTTCTGGAGTGTAAATCACTACTCGGACTCGATTTCGCCGGCTCCCAGCACGATGTACATTGACGATGCCGCCATAAGCCGCAGCATTACGGAGTATTTACCACCGCAGCCCACCAGCACACCGACGGCGACGCCTGTGCCGCCGCAAGCACCCACACCGGTGTACCCGAACACCACTGTGCGTTCGACGGGTCCGCAGTTCAAGTGGACGAAAACCGCTGGGGCGACGCTGTACAACCTGTATATTTACACCTCAGCCAGTGTGAAAGTGTATTCTGGAGCGGTTTCCCCAACCTGCGACACGACGTATTGCACGGTTCCTTCTCCGGTTTCTTTAGGAGTAGGGAGCTATAAATGGGCATTGAAAGCAGGTAACGGCGGCGGATACAGCGCAACAAGCGCATGGATGAACTTCAGCGTTGATTTGCCGCTGCCGCCCACGCCGCAAGCGCCTACAGGTTCAGTTTCAACAAGCGGACCCACGTTTCAGTGGACAAAATCGGTAGGTGCGACGTCGTACAGCATGTACGTATATACGTCGTCCAGCTCGAAAGTATTTGCCGGGGCGGTAACTCCCACGTGCACGAGCACAACGTGTACTTACGTTTCCAGCCTTTCCCTGGCAAACGGCGGGTATAAGTGGGCGTTGAAAGCGGGTAACACGAACGGGTACAGCGCCACGAGCGCCTGGAAGACGTTCACGATAGCCAGTGTAAGCGCATCTGTGCCGCTGCCGCCCACACCCCAGGCGCCTACCAGCACGGTGAGCACGGGCAGCCCGACGTTCAC
>CAZGDA010000021.1:30461-32880 GCA_964524425.1 uncultured Anaerolineaceae bacterium
TTGGCGAGCGGAGCGTATAAGTGGGCGTTGCGGGCACGTAACGACAGCGGTTACAGCGAAACGAGCACCTGGCTGCCGTTCACCATTTCATCGTGAGGCAGGCAAAATCGAGAAGCTGTCTTTGAGAGAAGAAAGGGCGGGATTGTTTTGTGAACAGTCCCGCCCTTTGGTTAAGCTTAAAACCAGTAAGCACCCCTTGGTTTATTCAAAGAGCAAATTCGCAGTGCGTTGCAGCATGGGCACGCCGCGGATTTCCGTTTCCAGCAGGGGCAAGATGGAACGCACGCTGCCATCGAAGAGCTTTTCAATTTGCTGCATGTATTCTTCTTGCATGGAAACACGGTTACGCACGAACTCCGGTGAGTCTGCTTTCACGCTGGCTTTGTCAATCAGCATGTTGACAATCACCCCACCAACGGGGATGCCGAAATCCTCGAACCAATGAATGAAACGAGTGATGACGGCAATCGGCAGCGCTTCTGGCAGGGTAACGAAGAAAAACGATGTGAGCCTGGGGTCGGTGAGGAGGGTCTTGGCGTTGCCCATGCGCTCGCGCAGGTTGAGCAGATAATCCATGAGCGGGTCTTTTTCTTTCTTTTTCTTGCTATACGAAAGCAAGTCTTTGAGGGAGACGGCTTCTTCACGGCTTTTGACCATTTTATTGACCCACATGGAATACACGCCAGACATGCCGAGCAGGCGGCGGGCGTTGGCGGTGGGCGCGGTGTCAAAGACGTACATGTCGTATTTGTTTTCAAACATCAGGTCAATCATGTTCTCAAACATTGCCGATTCTTCAAAGGAAGGGTTCATGGTGGCGGATTCGACGAATTCATCTGCTTTGGTCTTGATCTCGGCGAATTTAAGGAACCATTCAATTTTTTCGCGGATTTCCTTCTTGGATTTTTCGATGGTCTCGCGCGTGTCTATCTCGTAGGCGTCCAGGTTAGGGATGCCGGGGATGGGGGTGGGTTTGCCGAACACATCCATGTCGAGCAGACCGGAGAGGGAATGGACGGGGTTGGTGGAAGCCAGCAGCGTGCGCTTGCCTTGCTGGGCAGACCAGATTGCAGCCGTGCCGGCTAAAACGGTTTTGCCCACGCCGCCCTTTCCGCCGAAGAAAATGTACTTCAGGCTGGGGTTGTCAGCCATATACTGGCGCATTGACTTTTCAATTTCCATGGTTAACCTCCGAACACGACGTCTGCTAATTTTTCGATCATGGGCAGACCGGTGATATCCCGTTCAAATTCAGGCACGCGCGCCAGGACCTCGTCGCTGAAGATTTTATCAATCTCCGCCAGGTGACGTTTTTGCATTTCCAGACGGTTGCGCAGGTAATCGGGAATGTTCTGATTTGCCAATTCGGGCGGAATGACGCGGTTCACCACGTAACCAGACAGGGGAACGTCGTACTTGGCAAACAAACTGGCTGCTTTCTTGGTGTCTATGATGATCATTTCTTCAGGGATGACGACGAAGAAGAAAGCGGTTTTCTGTTTGTCGGTCAGGATGCCTGAAGAGGTGTTGATGCGATGTTTGATGTATTGCAGTTCGCGCAGGATAGCGTCTTCTTCGCTTTCTTTGTCGCGCTGCATCACTGCGGCGACGCGGGCGTATTCTTCCATTTCCTGACGCAAAGCAGTGATCTTGTCAATCCATTCATCGTAGACGGAAGCCATGCTTAAGTAGTAAAGGGCGTGCCCGAGGGGGACCAGGTCGTAAATGTAATAATCGTACTCGCCGGAAACGACGATGTCCACGACCGCGTCGAAGATGGCGCTTTCTTCCATCGCCGGCTCTGCGGCGGCGGCTTGGATGTAGTTTTCGATTTCCTCTGGTACTTCTTCCAAGCCGTACATGTCGCGGATTTTTTGACGGATCTCTTCCTGGTAGTTCTTGATGCGTTGATCGGCGTCAATTTCCTGGGCGTAGAGGTTGGGCATAATTTCCACTGCGCCTTTACCAAAAATATCCTTTTTAAAAATATCGGAGAGGCTTGCCTGGGGATCAACGGAGAAAACGAGTACTTTGTAGCCTTGTTTTGCTAACCAGTAAGCGGTGGTGGCGCTGAAGGTGGTCTTACCCAAACCGCCCTTGCCGCCAAACATAAAATAGCGTCTTTCGGGGTGTTATTCAATATATTCGCGAAGGGACATAAAAATCTCCTTTTTTGACTGCTGGTGGTAACTTATGGAAACCGTCAGCAGGGTTTTGGTTATGCCAGCGCGTCCGTGAGGTCTTTTTCGCGCAACATACGCCGCTTCCAGGTGCTGATTTGCGGCACGACGTAGGGCAACAGTCGCAGGCTGTAATAAGGAGGCAAAATCGGGATGCCTAATAGATCACCCATGGTGATGAGAATTAACAGGTGTTCCATGCTGCCGCACGTTATGAGGGCATAGCGTGCCATGTCGTG
>CAZGDA010000022.1:0-6786 GCA_964524425.1 uncultured Anaerolineaceae bacterium
TATCTGCCGGTCGTCGGCGGGTTGTATAAGCGCCGGGTTGAAATGTGCCTGGGGGAATTGAGCGGCGGACAAAGGATCCTTGAGGTTGGTTTTGGCGCCGGGATAACATTTTACGTGCTGAATCAATTCTATAAAGAAATCTGGGGAATTGACTTGAACGCACCGATCAAAGAAATCGGGGCGACCTTCGAGCGTAACAAGATTCACACGCATTTAAACAACGGAGACGTTACAAGCCTGCCCTTCGCGGATGAATTCTTCGACAGCGTCTTGTTGATCAGCATCCTGGAGCACTTGAAGCCGCACGATCTGTCCCTGGCGTTTGCTGAAATTCAGCGCGTGCTAAAGCCGGGTGGGCAGGTTGTGTATGGCGTGCCGGTGGAGGGACGCTTTATGACTTTTTCTTATCATCTGTTGGGATGTAACATCCGCGAACATCATTTTTCCACAGAAGAGCAGGTCTTTCAGGCGGCGGCGCAGCGGTTTTCCCTGGTGAAGAAGATGGACATGAACGGGTTCCTGCTTCCCACCGCTTTGTATCAAGTTTGTCATTTTAGAAAATAGCGCATGAAAAGTATGAGTAGAGCAGAACACGAAATAATTCACGGGAAATATCTTGCCGGTCAGGACACCGAGTTGATTTGGGGGTGGGGCACGCCCGCCGGACGGGTGAGGGCGCAGCGCAGGGCGCAATTGATTGCGCAAGGCGCCGGTTTGGCGCCCGGTAAACGCGTCCTGGAAATTGGCTGCGGAACTGGTTTGTTCAGCGAATATTTTGCGCAAAGCGGCGCAGACGTTGTGGCGGTGGATATTTCGGAAGACCTGATCGCCAAGGCGATGGAAAGGAAGCTGCCCGCAAACGTGCAGTTTCTGGTCAAGCGTTTTGAGGATTGCGACGTCGAAGGTCCCTTTGACGGGATTGTCGGCTCGTCTATCCTGCATCACCTTGAATTGGAAGCTGCCTTAAATAAAATGGCACAACTCCTCAAACCGGGGGGCAGAATCAGCTTTGGAGAACCGAACATGCTCAACCCGCAGGTGTTTGTGCAGTTTAATTTCCGCGAATGGTTTCCGTATGTTTCGCCAGACGAGAAAGCCTTCATCAAATGGCAGTTGTACGCCACGCTGTGTAAAGCCGGTTTTGTTGACGTGGAGATCTTGCCGATGGACTGGTTACACCCAGCCGTGCCACGCCACTTTGTGGAACTGGTGCAGAAGCTGGGTGGTTTTGTTGAGCAACTTCCGCTCCTCAAGGAGTTCTCCGGCTCGCTGTACATTCGCGCCGCCCGTCCCCTCTCCGCATAGGATGTCAAACAGTGATGAACCAGGGAAACGCTGCAAACCAACACACAGCCGAAGGAAAATACCGCGCCGAAAGAATCGCGCGCTGGAACCTGGCTGCCGAAAAGCCCTATGCCTTGAATTGGTTTAGCCGCTATTATCACCAACAACTTGAAAAGGCGTATAAATTCCTCGTACCGCAGGGGATGCGCGTTCTGGAGCTTGGCTGTGGATTCGGGGATTTGTTATCCTCCTTAAAACCGCAAGTGGGTGTGGGCGTTGACTTTTCTCCCAAGATGATTGCAACTGCCCGTACTTTGCACCCTGAACTGCGCTTTTTGGAAATGGATGTGCACGACTTTCAGGCAGACGAACCGTTTGACGTAATCATTCTTTCTGATTTAATCAACGATTTGTGGGACGTGCAGGCAGTGTTTCGGCGCGTGCAGCGTATGTGCGCCCCCCACACCCGCATCGTCATCAACACTTACAGCCGCCTGTGGCAAATCCCATTGATTACGGCGGCGGAATTGGGGCTTGCCAAACCTTCCCTGGAGCAAAACTGGTTTTCCCTGGAAGACGCCCAAAACCTGTTATACCTGTCCAATTTTGAAGTGATTCGTAGCTGGCAGGAATTTCTCCTTCCTATTCCTGTTCCACTCATCTCATCCCTGTTCAATCGCGGCTTGGTCAGAATCCCACCGTTTTATTGGTTTGCCCTGTCAAACTTTATCCTTGCCCGTCCACAGCTTGACCAGCGGCAGCAGAATTTTTCTGTGTCCGTCATCGTGCCAGCCAGGAACGAACAGGGCAACATCGAGAACATATACAATCGCGTCCCGGAAATGGGCGCAGGCACGGAGCTGGTTTTTGTTGAAGGACATTCAAAGGATGACACGTATCAAGAAATTGAGCGTCAAAAGGAAAAACACAAGCACAGAAAAAGCATTCTCACCCGCCAACCAGGGATTGGGAAAGCCGACGCGGTGCGGGAAGGGTTTAAAGCCGCCAACGGAGATATTTTCATGATCTTGGATGCAGACCTGACCGTACCGCCCGAAGACCTGCCGCGTTTCTACGAGGCGCTGGTCTGCGGAAAGGGAGAGTTCGTCAACGGCGTCCGGCTCGTGTATCCGATGGAAAAAGAGTCCATGCGCTCGCTCAATTTCCTCGGCAATAAATTCTTCAGCCTGGCTTTTTCCTGGCTTTTGGGGCAGCCGGTGAAAGACACGTTGTGTGGCACGAAAGTGCTTTGGAAGGCAGATTACGAGCGTATCGCCGCTAACCGCGCCTATTTTGGCGACTTTGATCCCTTTGGTGATTTTGACCTGTTGTTTGGCGCGGCAAAGCTGGGTTTGAAGATCGTGGATTTACCCATCCGCTACCGCGAGCGGGTATATGGAAGCACCAACATCCACAGGTGGAAACACGGCTGGTTGCTGCTGAAGATGGTGCTGTTCGCCGCCGCGCGCATCAAGTTCAGGGATTAACCGGCAGGACATTCCGGCATGAAAGGGATATCTGCGTTTCTCAAACACTGGCTGGAACACCCCCTGACGCGCGGGCTGGATATTGACGATCCGCAAACTACTGTTCTCCGCCGCCGTATCATCAAAGACAACAAATTTTTGTATCGCATCTACCGTGAATGGTACGACAGCCTGCTACCCTGTGTGCCGCAGGGAGAGGGAATGGTGTTGGAGCTAGGCTCGGGGGCGGGTTTCCTGAAAGAATTTCTGCCCAATTGCATCACTTCAGACGTTCAATTCTTAGCCGGGGTGGACGTTATCGCAGACGGGCGTGCTCTACCGGTTGCCACGAACAGTTTGAAAGCGATCGTGATGGTTGACGTGTTGCACCACATTCCCAACGTAACAGCTTTTTTCGAGAGCGCTTCTCGCACCGTGAAACCGGGCGGCGTGGTTGCCATGCTCGAGCCATGGCTCACCCCCTGGTCGCGCTTGATCTACAGCCGCTTCCACCACGAGCCTTGCGATTCGCAGACGGACGCGTGGGATTTTCCCGCCGCCGGGCATTTATCCAGTGCGAACCTGGCGCTGCCCTGGGTGATCTTTCAACGCGATCAAGAAATATTTAAAGACAAGTTTCCCGAATGGGAAATTTCCCAGGTGCGAGCGTCTATGCCTTTCCGCTATCTCCTCTCCGGCGGGGTTTCCCTGCGGAATCTTGTCCCGGCGTGGAGTTACCCGCTTTGGGCGCGCCTGGAAGACACAATCCAGCCGCTCAACCCGCGCCTGGGAATGTTCGCCCAGATTGTATTAACCAACACAAAACCCTGACACAAAGCAGGTGTTAAAAAAACCGCGCGGCTGGGCTTTTCCAACCAGGTAAGCCAACCGCGCCGGTTTCACGCCGTCTGCAAATCCCTCGCTTAACGTTGTCCGCCGTACCAGGTGAGGAAGGGCATGTTGATGACGACCTTCGTGGGAATGGTTGTAAGCTCGCCCTGCTCCTGCGCGGCGGCAATTTCAGCGGCGGCTTTCAACTCGCGCGGTGTGGCGCTGTCGTTCCAGCGCACGGTGATGAGCCGCCGCAGCGGGGTGTACTTGTCTGAGATCTTGGGCGGGGCGTCAAACACGTCTGGCTGAAAACCGAGCGGTCCCGTGCCTTTGACTCCGTTCTCAAATACGTAGACGTGCGCCAGCATCGAGTCGGGCGCCTCCGCCAGAGAGGGCACGAGCAACACCGGTGATTTCATCATGTCAGTGAGCGTCTTGGCGATGTTGACGTCGGATGCTTCGGTGTGGGCGAAGTAGATTTCGTAGCCTTCGGCGTAGCCCTTGCCCGCCGGTATGGAAGCAAACTGACCACCTTCTTTGCCGCTGGTGTTACAGGCTGTCAGAACAAGAGCAAACGTAAGCACGCTAAGAATACCCCAGGCTGTTTTTTTGTACAACATATTTTTCCTTTACCTTTCCTTTTTGTTTTTATGCAATACCTAAACCTTGTAGCTTCTCAAACGCAGGCTATTGGAGACGACGAACACGCTGCTGAACGCCATGGCGGCGGCAGCTAACATGGGCACCAGAAAGCCCAGCGCCGCGGCGGGGATGAGAACCACGTTGTAGAAAAAAGCCCAGAACAGGTTTTGCTTGATGGTGCGCAGAGTCTGGCGCGAGAGGGAGATGGCGCGTGCCACACCGCGCAGGTCGCCGTTGATGAGCACGACTGGCGCGGATGCCATTGCCACGTCTGTGCCGGTGCCGATGGCGATGCCCACGTCGGCTTGCGCCAGGGCAGGCGCGTCGTTGATGCCATCGCCGACCATCGCCACCACCTCGCCCTGCTGCTGTAACTTCTTCACTTGCGCAGCTTTGTCCCCTGGCAGAACCTCTGCCAGCACCCTGTCCACCCCTACCTGGCGGGCGATGGCTTGTGCAGTCTGGGCGTTGTCGCCGGTGATCATCACCACTTGCAGGCGCATGGCTTGCAAGCGTTGAATGGCTTCTGCTGAGCCGGGCTTGACCGTGTCGGCGACGGCGATCACGCCTGCCAACACGCCGTCCACACCGACCAGCATGGCGGTCTTGCCTTCGTTTTGCAAGCGTTGCACCTGGGCGTCCAACCCGTTCAGGTTGACGCCGCTTTCTTCCATCATGCGCACATTGCCCACCAGCACAGCGCGCCCGTCCACCTGCGCCTGAACACCGCGCCCAACCTGGGCGCTGAAACCGAGTGGCTGGCTGAGAGTCAAGCTGCGCTCGCCAGCTTCGGCGAGGAGTGCCTCGCCCAGGGGATGTTCGCTGCCCTTCTCCACGCTGGCAGCCAGGCGCAATAGTTCGTTTTCACCGCGGGTAAAAGCGGCGTCGTACACGACGTCGGTAACCGCCGGCTGCCCGCGCGTGATCGTGCCGGTCTTATCCAGCACAACCGTCGTCAGGTTGCCGGCGTGTTCCAGCGCTTCGCTGGTTTTGAGTAAAATACCCATTTCGGCGCCCTTGCCTGTACCAACCATGATGGCGGTCGGCGTCGCCAAGCCCATCGCGCACGGGCAGGCGATGACCAGCACGGCGACCATGCGAATCAGGGCGCGGGTGAAATTGGTTACGTCGGCGTTTACTGCCAGCGGCGGTGCCAGGAAATACCACGCCGCAAAGGTGAGCAACGCCAGCAAGATGACCGCCGGAACGAAGACCGCCGAAACGCGATCGGCTAGTTTTTGAATGGGTGCTTTGCTGGTCTGCGCTTCTTCCACCAGGCGGATGATTTGTGCCAGGGCGGTTTCTTTGCCGATTTTTGTCGCCTCAAACTTGAGCATTCCGAGTTTGTTTAACGTGGCGCCGATAACGGGCGCGCCGGGGGATTTTTCCACCGGCAACGACTCGCCGGTGAGCATAGATTCGTCCACCGCCGAACGTCCCTCGACGACCACACCGTCCACGGGGATCTTCTCGCCAGGGCGCACGATCACCACGTCCCCAACGAGCACGTCGTCCACGGGGACGTCCATATCCACGCCGTCACGCTGCACGCGGGCTGTTTTGGCGCGCAGCCCCATCAACTTTTTGATGGCTTCACTGGTGCGCCCCTTGGCACGCGCTTCCAGGTATTTACCTAGTTTGATGAGAGTGATGATCACCGCTGCGGTCTCAAAATAGACGTGCCCGGACATCAACCCAAACGCTACCGGAAGCGAGTAGAAATAGGCGGCGGAACTGCCCAGCGCCACCAGCACGTCCATGTTGGCGGAGCCGTTGCGCAGGGATTTGTACGCCCCGACGTAATATTGCCAGCCAACGTAAAATTGCACCGGGGTCGCCAGCGCCAGCATGATCCACTTCATCCAAGGTGCATTCATGTATTGCATGGGATAAAGACCGAAATCGCCGCCCATAGAAAGGATGAACAGTGGAACGGTGAAGATCAAGCCGACGATGAGGTAAGCGCGCTGGGTATCCGTTTCCACCTGGCGTGCTTTCGCTTCGGCGTCTTCCGAATCGTTGCCACTTTCAAGCGCTTTAAACCCTGCAGACGTTATTGCCCTGCGCATGTCCGCCTGGTTTAGGAGAGTGGGGACGTAACGCACGCTGGCGCGCCCGTTGACGGGGTTGACCTGCGCATCCAGCACACCTTCCAGCCCGGCGAGCGTCTTTTGCAAGCGGCGGGCGTCGTTGTCGTCGCTCATGCCCTGGATGAGTAACTGCGCTTCGCCGGCGGCAACGCCGTACCCGGCGCGTTCGACGCGCGCCAGCATGTCTTGCAAGCTGGTTTGCGCCGGGTCATATTCTACTGTGGCGCGTTCCGACGAGAGGGTGACCAGTGCGGAATGTACACCGTTCACCTTTTTTAGCGAACGTTCAACGGTTGCTACGCAGTTCGCACAGGTCATACCTGTGATAGGTAAGATGAGATTTTTCACCTGCGACATTTGTTATCCTTATATTATGACGCCTTGTTATTTCAGGCGCCTGGTTGTCATTGCGAGTGAGCGCAGCGAGCGAAGCAATCTGGGCTGTGCCCTCGCGATGATAGAAATGGCTGCGC
>CAZGDA010000022.1:6886-31734 GCA_964524425.1 uncultured Anaerolineaceae bacterium
CGTTCGCTTCGATGGACTCTGCCGACGGAGGGTTGTCGTTGCGAGTGAGCGCAGCGAGCGAAGCAATCTGGGCTGCGCCCTCGCGATGATAGAAATGGCTGCGCCGTTCGCTTCGATGGACTCTGCCGACGGAGGGTTGTCGTTGCGAGTGAGCGCAGCAATCTGGGCTGCGCCCTCGCGATGAGAGAAATGCCTGCGCTCTCGCCGCGGCTGCACCTGTCCTTCCTTCCGCCAGGCGGGCAGATTGTTATCTTACACTGCCGGGTAGTTGATCTCTACCAACAAGGCGCGGATTTTCTGCTCGTCCGCAGGAGCGTCAAAAGTAACCGCGGCTTCTTTATTCTCTGCCGAGGCTTCCACAGATTTCACGCCCGCTAACTCGCTCAACTCATTTTTAATAGTCTTGACACAATGCATACAGGAAATGTTGGGGATTTTAAACGTTACGGTTGTCATTGTTTTTCTCCTTGATGTAGTTGCTTATACCCTGGTCGCCATATCGTAAACTTCGGCAATTTCTTTAAGCACGCGCTCGCGCTCCTGTAAATCTTCGCCGCGCACAGCAGTGATGACACAAGTGTTGAGGTGCTGGTTGAGGATGTTGACGCTGATTTTGTTCAAGGCTGCCTGGACGGCTTGAATCTGGCGCAGCACGTCAATACAATACACGTCTTCTTCCAGCATACGCTGGATGCCGCGCAGGTGTCCTTCGGCGCTTTTCAGGCGGCGGAGCGAATCGCTGTGGTCGTGGACGTGGTGGGAGTGGTGGTCGGCGTGGTCGTGCAGGGGGGCGGCGTGCTGTGAGTTTTCCTGTACTTGCATATTGCCTGCCTCCTTGCCAACGCTGCCGACTTTGTGATTGTGATGGTGGTCGTGTCCGTCCATAAAAATAATCTCCAAAACAGGATTGTCTCTTGACAAATGGTTTTCCTCAGGTATAATTTATCTATATCCCCCCCCCCATAGGGGGGGTTAGGTAAATATTACATCAAAAGGATTGTTTTGTCAACGGGTTTTTACAAGCTGATATTGCTTTCTAATGCTTGGTGGATGTAAAGATGATGCGCAGACCTGAAGCTGTCCAAGAAGTCCTGAAATTGCTTCCGAATGCCAGATTTGGTTTGGATTTCACCAGAAAACTTCATTAATACGGCATTATTGAAAGCGCGTCCTTCTTTTGGGAAATCCCCAGGTCTAAAGAAAGCATGCCAGATATGGATACTGGTTTTACCAGGTTGAGAATACCTTGAACCCCTGACGGATGAATCCTTTGAATGTGGAGGATATATGACCGAAATTTTTGTGGCGTTTCTCACCGGCTTGACCACTGGCGGGTTGAGCTGTCTTGCCATCCAGGGCGGTCTGCTGGCAAGCTCCCTGGCGCACCAGATAGAACAAGACATGAGCGCAGCCACGGAGAGCCAATCCGCCTTCAAGCCGCGTATCGCCCAACCCATCGCTCTCTTTTTACTGGCGAAATTGCTTGCCTACACCATCTTTGGTTTTCTGCTGGGGGCGCTTGGCTCGCTGTTGCAGCTCACACCGCTCTCGCGGGCGATCTTGCAGATTGTTATCGGCGTGTTTATGATCGGCAACGCCCTGCGCATGGTTAACGTCCATCCTATCTTTCGCTATTTTTCCATCGAACCGCCGCAAGCAGTTACCAGAGCCATGCGCCGCATCGCCAAAAACGGTGCAGACGTGCTCACGCCCCTCACGTTGGGAGTGATGACGGTGTTCATCCCTTGCGGCGTGACCCAGGCGATGATGGCGGTAGCCCTTGGCTCTGGCAGCCCGGCTTTTGGGGCGACGATTTTGTTTTCCTTCGTTTTAGGTACGACGCCGGTGTTTTTCGCCCTGGCGTATTTCACCACCAAATTAGGAGCGCGATTAGAGAAAACCTTCATGCGTGTTGTCGCTGTCGTGCTTCTCGTGCTGGGATTGGTTTCTATTGAGGCGGGACTGAACCTGGCGGGTTCGCCGTATTCCTTTACCAACCTCAGTCGTTCTGTTCTTCCGCGGGCAGCCGCAACCTGGATGGCGCGCTCTGCCTTTGCCCAGACAAACCCGCTGCAACAGGCGTCACCGGCTGACTCCGGCTTTGGCATGGCGCCCGGTTACAGGGCGGCGCCATCCCCAGGCGCTGCAACGCAAGCGCCAGCAGTCGTTGTACCACCCCCGGCGGATGTGGTCGCAGCGCCCACGCTGCCAGGCGCGCCTGCCGTTGTTGAGACAATCACACTCAACGCCAACAACGACGGGTATGCGCCGGAAACGTTAAAAGCGCCCGCCGGAAAAGCACTGCTGTTGAACGTGGTTACAAACAATACCCTTTCCTGTTCACGGGCGTTTGTCATCCCCGCCCTAAACGTGGAGGTTATCCTGCCTCAAACTGGCACAACGCCAATTGACATTCCCGCGCAAAAGGCTGGCACGCTGATGCGCTTCAGTTGTTCCATGGGTATGTATACCGGTCAGATCGCGTTTGAGTAGACAGGAAATCGCAGATATGTTGAAGAAGGTGTTTCGCGTGGCGGATATGCACTGTGCCATGTGTGCGATGAATCTGGAAAGCATCGAGGACGAATTGCCCGGCATTAAACGCATCCAAGCCAGTTATCATCGGCAGCAGATGGAAGTGGAATACGACGAGAGCCAGGTCAACGAAAGCCAGATCGTCGCCGCCGCCCGCCAAAAAGGCTACGCGGTAGCAGTGATTTGATTGGGTGCAACACCCAAGCGCGCCAAAGAAAAAACGCCCGTCGGATTGCCACGGGCGTTTTTTTCTGTACGGAAATAGCAAAACACTTTATCCTTTTCTTCCCGTATTTGCGCAACTTATGCTATAATTGACCCTTATATTCATTAAACCAAGAAGATATTGTAATTCGTTACATCAAGAAATTATTTGGAGGGATGAAGAGATGAAATCTGACTTGATTAAACGCAGTCTGGAAGGCGCTCCCCATCGCGCCTTGTTGCGCGCTACCGGATTGAAGGACGAGGATTTTTCCAAGCCATTTATTGCGATTGTCAACTCTTACGTGGATATAATCCCCGGACACGTACACCTGCAAGAATTTGGGCGGCGCATCAAGGAAGCCGTGCGCGCCGCCGGCGGGGTTCCTTTTGAGTTTAACACCATCGGTGTGGACGACGGTGTGGCTATGGGGCATTTCGGCATGAAGTACAGCCTGCCTTCCCGCGAACTAATCGCCGACAGCGTCGAGACGATGATCGAAGCGCACTTTTTTGACGGCATGGTGTGCATCCCCAACTGCGATAAAATTGTGCCCGGCATGGTGATGGCGGCTTTGCGCGTGGATATCCCCACCATTTTCGTCAGCGGCGGACCTATGGCAGCCGGACGCACTCCAGATGGGGAAGCGATTGATTTAATTTCGGTGTTCGAAGGCGTGGGGGCGTATCAAACCGGCAAAATTGACGCCGAGCGTTTGAAAACCCTGGAAAGATATGCCTGCCCCGGCTGCGGGTCGTGCGCGGGTTTGTTCACCGCCAATTCTATGAATTGTTTGCTGGAAGCCCTGGGGTTGGCGCTGCCTTATAACGGCACGGCGCTGGCGAACAGCGCCGAACGGAATCAACTGGCGGATCGGGCGGCGCACGTCATCTTCGACCTCATCAAGTCGGGCTTAACCCCGCGCCAGATCGTTACCCGCGCCGCCATAGACGACGCCTTCACTCTCGACTTGGCGATGGGCGGAAGCTCCAACACCGTATTGCACACCCTGGCGTTTGCACAGGAAGCCGGGATAGAGTACCCTCTTGCATATATAAACACGTTAGCACAAAAGATTCCCTATCTATGCAAGGTCAGCCCGTCGGGTAAGTGGCACATGGAAGACGTGCACCGCGCCGGCGGCATTCCGGCGTTGTTGAACCAGCTCAGCGCGCTGGGCAGCGACGTGCTGCACCTCGACCGACCGACGGTTTGCGGGGTCTCCCTGGGTGAGGCGATCCAGGATGCCACGGTGAAGGATGCAGAAGTTATCCGCCCGCTGGACAACCCGCATTCCAAAACGGGCGGTTTGTCCATTTTGTTTGGCAACCTGGCGCCAGATGGCGGGGTCATCAAAGCCGGCGGCGTGGCACCTTCCATGCGCAAACACAGCGGACCTGCGCATATCTACGAAAGCCAAGACGCAGCCCTGGCTGGAATCCTGGGTGGTGAAATCAAGCCCGGCGAAGTGGTCGTCATCCGCTACGAGGGTCCGCGCGGTGGTCCCGGCATGCAGGAGATGCTTTCTCCCACCTCGGCTATAATGGGCATGGGGTTGGGGGAGAGTGTGGCGCTCATCACGGATGGGCGGTTCTCGGGCGGCACGCGCGGCGCTTGCGTGGGGCACATCAGTCCCGAAGCAGCCGCAGGCGGTCCCATCGCAGCCCTGCGGGATGGCGATATCATAGAAATTGACCTGGAGGCGCGCACGTTAAACGTGCGCTTGAGCGCGGCAGAGATAGAAAGCCGCCTGGCAGCTTTACCGCCCTTTGAATCGCCGGTGAAAAGCCCCTGGTTGCGCCGCTATGCGCGCATGGTTACCAGCGCCAATCGCGGCGCGGTGTTGGTTTGATGTTGAATGATTTTAGGAGTAGGATAATGAAGAAAACGGGTGCTGACATCTTTTGGGAATGTATGATTCGCGAGGGCGTGGACGTCGTCTTCGGTTACCCGGGCGGTTCCACCATTCCCTTGTTGGACGCCATGCTGAAATACCCCGTACACCACGTGTTGACTCGCCACGAGCAAGGCGCAGCCCACGCAGCCGATGGGTATGCGCGCGCTTCGGGCAAAGTGGGAGTGGCAATGGCTACCTCAGGTCCTGGCGCTACCAATCTGGTAACTGGCATTGCCAATGCCATGATGGATTCGTCGCCGATTGTTTGTATCACTGGGCAGGTTTCTGCCTCTCTCATTGGAAAAGACGCCTTTCAGGAAGCGGATATCACCGGCATTACTCTGCCGATCACCAAGCATAATTATCTTATAACGCGGGCGGAAGACGTGGCTCAGACGGTGCGCGAGGCGTTCTACATCGCCCGCAATGGACGTCCCGGACCGGTGTTGATTGATTTCTGTAAAAATGCCATGCTGGAAGAAGTGGAGTTTGTCTATCCAGAAAAAGTCTCTCTGCCTGGTTACCGCCCGCAGCGCCGTGCCCAGGAAAGTGATTTAAAGAAAGCAGCTCAACTCATCGCCGAAGCGCAGAACCCGGTCATCCTCGCCGGGCACGGTGTGTTGATGTCTAACGCCGTGGACGAATTGCGTTACTTTGCTGAGAAAACGCACACGCCTGTGGCGATGACCCTGCTGGGATTGGGCGGTTTTCCTGCTTCCCACCTGCTCAGCCTGGGTATGATGGGTATGCACGGCGAGGCGTATTGCAACAACGCCATCCAAAACGCCGACTTGATCATTGCCTTGGGCATGCGTTTTGACGACCGCGTGACGGGCAACCTGCGCACGTACGCCCCGCACGCCCGCAAAATTCACGTGGATATAGACACAGCGGAAGTGCATAAAAACGTGCTCGCCGACGTTGCCGTTGTTGGCGACGCGAAGAATGTGCTTTCAGAACTTTCTAACCTTGTTCCGGCGCTGGAACACGAGGAATGGCTCGACCAGATTTCAGAATGGCGCGCCGATACGGAAAAGCGCGACATTCTCTCCTATCAGGATAAGGACAAACTCTACCCTGCCCAGGTGATTCGCAAGATTTGGGAATACACCAAAGGCGATGCGATTGTAACCACCGGCGTGGGGCAACATCAGATGTGGACGGCGCAATACTACCATTTTGATAAACCGTATCGTTTCATCACTTCGGGTAGTTTGGGAACGATGGGCTTCGGTGTGCCCTCCGCCATTGGGGCGTGGTTTGCCCACAAAGACGAGGAGATCTGGGTCATTGACGGCGACGGCAGCTTTCAGATGACGCAATGCGAACTGGCGACCATTGTTCAAGAAGGCGCCAACATAAAAATTATGATTATGAACAACCATTTTCTGGGCATGGTGCGCCAGTGGCAAGAGTTTTTCCACGAAAAACGGTACGCGGCAACCTCCATCAGCGGACCGGACTTTGTCAAGCTGGCGGAAGCGCACGGCATTCCGGCGCGGCGCGCCACCACACAAGAAGAGGTGCTGGAGGCGTTTGAATTTGCCCACCAGACACCCGGGGCGGTGTTGATTGATTTTCGCGTAGAAAAAGAAGAAGCCGTTTACCCAATGGTACCGGCAGGTGCAGACCTGCACGATATGCTACGTCGCCCAGAGCGCGCCAAAAAAGCCAAACCGCACGCCTCGGATTTTGAGTTTTAGGAGTGGAGAGATCATGCAACAGCATACTTTGATTGCAAAAATGGAAAACAAACCCGGCGTGCTCAACCGCATTGCTTCGCTCTTTCGCCGCCGTAACTACAACATTGAATCTTTAAACGTGGGACACACGGAAGACCCAAGCATTTCGCGTATGACCATCGTCATTGAAAGCACAAACGAAGCCGTCCAAATCGTCCAGGCGAATTTGTATAAACTCGTCAACGTCATAGACGTGCAGGACGTAACCAACATGCCCATTGTGGCGCGCGACCTGGCTCTTATCAAAGTAGAAGCCACGCCCGACCGGCGCGCTGAAATTGCCAGCCTGGCAGATATTTTCCGCGCCAAGATCGTGGACGTCGCCCCCGATTCGGTGATCGTTGAAATCACCGGCACCGAGGAGAAAATCGAAGGTTTGATTGAACTGCTCATGCCGATGGGCGTCATCGAGATGGTGCGCACCGGTCAGGTGGCTATGCTGCGCGGCAAAGTGCAGGGGCGGCAGTCCCTCAACGATGAGATTGAATAATTTTTTGTTTATTAAGGAGTGTTCTATGGCAAATATCTATTATACAGCAGACGCAGACCCTTCTTTGATTAAATCGAAAAAGGTAGCGATTATTGGTTTTGGTTCTCAGGGACACGCGCACGCCCTCAACTTGCGCGACAGCGGCGTGGACGTGTGTGTGGTGGAAGTTGACCCCAAGAAAATCAAACAGGCGGAAGCCGAAGGGCTTAAAGTAATTCCCATGGATACAGCCATTCCCTGGGCAGACACGATTATGATCCTGGTGCCCGATACAGCCCAGCCAGCCGTGTATAAGTTCATCGCTCCGCACTTGAAAGCTGGCAAGACGATCATGTTTGCGCACGGCTTCAACATCCGCTATGAGACTATTGTCCCACCCCAAGACGTTGACGTGAGCATGATAGCCCCCAAGGCGCCCGGGCATCGCGTGCGCGAGGTCTACAAGGAAGGCGGCGGCACGCCGGCTCTCTTAGCCGTATACCAGGACGCCAGCGGCAAAGCCAAACAAAACGCCCTCTCTTACGCCTGGGCGCTGGGCGCCACGCGTGCGGGCGTTTTGGAAACAACCTTCGCCGAAGAAACTGAAACCGACCTGTTCGGTGAGCAGGCGGTGTTGTGCGGCGGAGTCAGCGCTTTGGTGCGCGCCGGCTTCGAGACGCTCGTCAAAGCCGGTTACCAGCCGGAGATCGCTTATTTTGAATGTTTGCACGAGTTGAAATTGATTGTGGATTTGATGTATCGCGGCGGCATGAACTACATGCGCTATTCCGTTTCCGATACCGCAGAGCACGGCGATTATACTGCCGGACCAAAGATCATCACCGAGGAAACCTACGGCGCCATGCAAAAAATCCTCACGGATATTCAAGACGGCACGTATGCCAAATCGTGGATCGAAGAAAATCAAAAGAATCGTCCCTGGTTCAATGAAGAGCGGCGCAGGCAGCAAGACCACATTATCGAGCAAGTGGGTGCCCAACTGCGCTCGATGATGCCTTTCATTGACCCGGTAACGATAAAACCGGGAGATTAATATCATGGATAAAAACTACGTCCGCATATTTGATACGACGTTAAGAGACGGCGAGCAAAGCCCCGGCGCGTCTTTGACCTCGCCAGAAAAATTGGAAATTGCGCGCGCCCTCGCCTCCCTGGGGGTGGATGTGATTGAGGCAGGTTTTCCGGCTGCCTCGCCCGACGATCTGGAAGCCGTGCGTCGCGTCGCCCAGGACGTAGGCAACCCTTCCACCAGCGCTGATGCTGAAAAGGATGGGGGAAAACACAAAGTGCCCATTATTTGCGGATTGGCGCGCGCCAACAAGAAAGACATTGACGCCTGCTGGGAAGCCGTGCGTTACGCCGCCCACCCGCGCATTCACACCTTTCTCGCCACCTCGCCAATTCACATGAAGTTTAAACTGCGCATGGACCCCGAAGAGGTGGTGGAACGCGTGCGCGACATGGTTACCTATGCCAAAACATTGTGTGATGACGTGGAGTTCTCGCCTGAAGACGCCGGACGCAGCGATCCGGAGTTTCTCTACCTCGTACTGGGAGAGGCGATTAAAGCCGGGGCGCGCACCCTGAACATCCCTGATACGGTTGGATATACGATCCCGTCTGAATTTGGCGAATTGATTCGCGGCATCATCGCCAACACGCCAGGGTTACTGGAAAACAACGTCGTCGTTTCGGTGCACTGCCACAACGATTTGGGCTTGGCAACCGCCAACACCCTGGCAGGCATCTTCGCCGGGGCGCGCCAGGCAGAGGTAACCATCAACGGTATCGGTGAGCGCGCCGGTAACACTTCGCTGGAAGAAGTGGTCATGGCTTTGTTCACCCGCCACGCCGTCTACGGGTTGGAAACGGGAATTGACACCACGTGCATCACCCGCACCAGCCGTATGGTTTCCAGTTACACGGGTATTCCTGTTCAGCCGAACAAAGCCATTGTCGGCGCGAACGCCTTTGCCCACGAAGCCGGCATCCACCAGGACGGTATGCTCAAGCACAAGGCAACCTACGAAATTATGCTGCCGGAGATGGTGGGCTTGAACCGTTCCAGCCTGGTGTTGGGCAAACATTCCGGGCGGCACGCGTTTAAGGTGCGCCTTTCAGACCTGGGCTACGATTTAAACGACGACGAAGTCAGCACTTTGTTTGCCAAGTTCAAGGAACTGGCAGACAAAAAGAAAACCATCATGGATGCCGACCTGGAAGCCCTGGTCGAAGACCGCATTTATCCTGCCGAAGACATCTACCTGTTGGACAGTATGCAAGTCGCCTGCGGAACGCTGGGTATGGCAACCGCGACCGTGCGTTTGAAGGGACCGGATGGGAAATTATACGTTCAGGCTGCCATTGGCACCGGACCTGTGGATGCAACCTTTAAAGCCATTGACGCCATTCTGCTCGTGCCCAACACGATGGTGGAATACCGCGTGCAAGCCGTTACGCAGGGAATTGACGCGGTCGGCGAGGTGAGCGTGCGCTTGATGGCGGAGAACGGCACAGTCTTGCCGCGCACCGAAGCGCAAACCAGCAGCGCCCGCGTGCGCACATTTGGTGGACACGGTATGGATACAGACATCATTGTCGCCAGCGCCAAGTCGTATCTGAACGCGCTCAACAAACTCATGGCAGCCAAAGACCCCGTCCTTACGGATACAAAGGCTGTCTGATAGTAAGCCCTTTTATTTTATGGAACAGACCTGACGGATTCTAGCTGAACCTGTCAGGTCTGGGCTATCTTGAGAAATATATGACACAACCAAAAACACTCTTTGAAAAAGTATGGGATGAACACGTCGTCGTGCAGGAACCTGGCGCTCCGGCGGTCTTGTACATTGACCTGCACCTGATCCACGAAGTTACCTCCCCACAGGCGTTTGCCGGACTGCGCCAGCGCGCTTTAAAGGTGCGCCGTCCTGATCGCACCGTCGCCACGATGGACCATTCCACACCGACGATTGACCTGACTCCCTTCGCCGACATGTCGGCGCTCATCCAGCATTGGCGTACGATTGATGCTCAGGCAGCCGCCCAGTTAGAGCAGATGCGCACGAACTGTAAAGAGTTTGGCATCCGTTTGTTTGAATTGGGCGATGGACGCAACGGTATCGTGCACGTCATGGCGCCGGAACAAGGGTTCATCCACCCCGGCATGACGATTGTGTGCGGCGATAGCCACACCGCCACGCATGGTGCGTTTGGCGCTTTAGCGTTTGGCATTGGTACCACGGAAGTCGAACACGTGCTGGCGTCTCAATGTCTGTTGCAGCGCAAGCCGAAAACGTTCGAAGTGCGCGTGGAAGGCAGCCTGGGAAAAGGCGTCTCTGCCAAAGACATCATCCTGGCGCTCATCGCCAAGATCGGCACTGGCGGCGGCACAGGGCACGTTTTGGAATACAGTGGTTCAACCATTCGCAGCCTTTCAATGGAAGAGCGCATGACAGTGTGCAATATGTCCATTGAAGGCGGGGCGCGCGCCGGCATGATCGCCCCGGACGACACCACGTTTGAATACCTCGCCGGCAGGGAACACGCCCCCCAGGGGCAAGCCTGGGAAAAAGCGCTGGCACGCTGGAAGAGCCTGCCCAGCGACCCCGGCGCTGCATTCGATCGCAGCATCACGTTAAACGCCGCAGATTTAGAGCCGATGATCACCTACGGCACGAACCCCGGCATGGGAATGGGCATCAGCGGGCGCATCCCTTACCCGCAGCAAATGGGTGAAGCCGATAAAGGCGAAGCCCTGGCAAAAGCGCTGACATACATGGGGCTTAAGCCCGGTCAGTCCCTTTTAGGACACCCGTTGGACGTGGTCTTCATCGGTTCGTGCACGAATTCGCGCATCAGTGATCTACGCCAGGCGGCGTCCATTCTGCGCGGCAGAAAAGTGGCTGCCGGCGTGCGCGTGATGGTCGTGCCCGGCTCGCGTCTGGTCAGGCAGCAGGCAGAGGCAGAAGGTTTGGATAAAGTCTTCACCGCCGCCGGCGCGGAATGGCGCGAACCCGGCTGTTCGATGTGCATCGCCATGAACGGCGACCAACTGGCTCCCGGGCAGTACGCCGTCTCCACCAGCAACCGCAACTTTGAAGGGCGGCAGGGAAAGGGCGGACGCACGTTTCTGGCTTCCCCCCTCACAGCCGCCGCATCTGCCATCGAAGGCAAAGTGGCGGACGTGCGCCGTTATTTATAGAGGTTAGATTATGACGACAACTCGTTTTATTAAACTCAAATCGAAAGTCATTCCCCTGCCGCACCAGAACGTTGACACCGACCAGATTATTCCGGCGCGTTATCTGAAAGCCATTGACAAAGCCAGTGTGGCGCAGGGGCTTTTTGCCGATTGGCGTTACAAACCGGATGGTTCACCTAACTCAGATTTCGTGCTCAACCGCCCGCATTATCAAGGCGCCCAAATCTTGCTCGCCGGGGATAATTTCGGCTGCGGCTCATCTCGCGAGCACGCACCCTGGGCTTTGACTGGCTGGGGCATCCGCGCTATCATCAGCACCTCCTTTGCCGATATCTTCCATCAAAACGCCTTGAAGAACGGTTTGCTGCCCATCGTCGTCGCGCCCGAAATGCACAAGGTATTGTTTGAACTGTTTGAAGAGCTGCTCCACGCTGAATTGGTGATTGACCTGGATCATGACACCGTTCTCATACCCGATGGTCCGTCGTTTAAATTCAGCACTGATCCTTTTGCTAAAACCTGTCTGTTGAAAGGCGTTGACCAGTTGGGCTACATCCTCTCGTTTGAGGATAAAATCGCAGCCTTTGAGGAAAAGCGGGCTTCTGCCTAAAGTTTTTGATCCTTTAACCACGGAGAACACAGGGGACACTAAGGATTTTAGGAAAAATGGGTTGATTAAGATTTTTTCGGCCATTTAGTGGTCTTGATGGTTAAAAAGGTTAACCACGGAGAACACGAAGGATTTCTGGAATTAAGGTTTGCTATGGATTTCTTCGTGTCCTCAGTGGGAAAAAAGAGTTTACCCAGAAGGCAAGAAGAGGTGGCTTGTGGATGTAGATGATGTCGGTAAAGTTATCGTAGATTCAGCCATCAAAGTTCACAAGGCGTTAGGACCGGGGCTATTAGAATCTGCCTATCAAACTTGCCTGGCTTACGAGATAGTAAAAAGAGGGCTTGTGGTAGCCTGCGAGGTAACATTACCGATTCGTTATGAAAATCAAATTATCGAAAACGGCTACCGAATAGATATGCTAGTGGATAACTGTGTAATTGTTGAGAATAAAACAGTTGAAAATATATCTCCGATTCACGAGGCTCAATTACTCACTTATCTTAAGCTCAAGGGTTGCTGGCTTGGTTATATCTTAAACTGGAATGTTACTCGGATGAAAGACGGTATCAAACGAATGGTGAACGGGTCCAAGCCTGAATCCTAGAAGGATTTTTCATCTCTTGGGGAAAAACAGAACGTTAGGGACATTGTTAATTTCTCTGTGTCCTCTGTGTTCTTGGTGGTTAAAAACAAACGAGTTATTAAATTTATAAAACGGCAAAATGAGAGGGAATTATGGATAAAATTATCATCTACGATACAACCTTGCGGGACGGCACGCAGAGCGAAGGGGTTTCGCTTTCGTGTGAGGACAAAATCCGCATCACCCGCCAATTAGACGCTTTTGGGGTAGATTACATAGAGGGCGGCTGGCCTGGCTCGAATCCCAAGGACGTGGAATATTTTCAGCGCGCCAGGGACCTCAAGCTGAAGCACGCCAAAATTGCCGCCTTCGGTGCCACCTGCCGCCCGCGCGCGAAACCGGCCGATGACGAGAACATCCTCGCCCTGATCAACTCCGAAGCGCCGGTGTGTACCATCTTTGGCAAAACGTGGACGTTGCACGTGAGCGAAGTGCTTAAAACGACCCTGGAGGAGAACCTGCGCATCATTCACGATTCCATCGCCTACATTACCGCACAAGGGCGCGAAGCGATCTACGACGCTGAACACTTCTTCGACGGGTACAAAGCCGACCCGCAATATGCCCTCGAGACGCTGAAAGCCGCCGTGCGCGGTGGGGCGAAGACGGTGGTGTTGTGTGAAACCAACGGCGGCGCATTACCCCACGAAGTCAGTTCCATTGTGCGTTCTGTGCGCGCCCAGTTGCCAGATGTAGCCATCGGCATTCACACCCACAACGACGGGGAATGCGCCGTAGCAAACTCTCTGATGGCGGTCGTGGAAGGCGCAACGCACATCCAGGGCACCATCAATGGCATTGGAGAGCGCTGCGGCAACGCCAATCTGAGTTCCATCATGCCTGCCCTGGAACTGAAAATGGGATACACCTGTCTGCCACAAGGGCACTTAAAAGAATTGGTGCATCTCTCGCGTTTCGTAACCGAGGTGGCGAATCTCAATCCCAATGAACACCAGCCATACGTGGGGCGCAGTGCCTTTGCGCACAAAGGCGGCGTGCACGTGGCAGCCATGCGCCGTAACGCGCGCAGTTACCAGCACATCGAACCGGAATTGGTGGGCAACGAGAGTCGCGCGGTCGTTTCCGAACTCTCTGGCAAGGGCAACCTGCTCACTCTGGCAGACGAGATGGATTTATTCGTCAAAGACGACGAGACCATCAACGGCGTGCTCAAGGAAGTGAAATCTATGGAAGCGCGCGGTTTCTCGTTTGAAGCCGCAGAAGCGTCGGTGGCGCTGATGATCCGCCGCCAACAGCCCGGTTATAAAGCTCCCTTCGAGTTGATTGATTTCTCCGCCATCGTGGAGCACCGCGAAGGGCGCGGTATGTTCTCGGAAGCCACGGTCAAGGTGCGTGTGAACGGCATTGTCTATCACACCGTGGACGACGGCAACGGTCCGGTGAACGCCCTGGACGGCGCGCTGCGCAAGGCGTTGCTGCCCGTCTATCCGAAACTGAAGAATTACTCTCTTTTAGACTATAAAGTGCGTATCCTGGATGGATACAACGGCTCAGCCGCCACCACGCGCGTCTTGATTGACACACACGACGGTGAACACGTGTGGAGCACGGTGGGTGCGGGGTCGAATATTATTCAGGCGTCCTGGCAGGCGCTTTCGGATAGTTACGAATACGGGATTGTGTTTGGAATATAGAGGTGAACATGAAAGCTAAGGTTGTCGTTCTCCCCGGTGATGGGATTGGACCAGAAGTAACCCGTGCAGCTTGCGACGTGCTCCAGGCAATTGCCATGTATCATAACCACGCATTTGAAATGGCGGAGTTTCCCATTGGCGGTTACGCTATGGATACCTGCGGTGCGTCCCTGCCAGAACAAACCGTGGCAGCCTGTACCCAGGCGGACGCCGTGCTGTTGGGTGCGGTGGGCGGGCCCAAGTGGGATAATCCGAACGCCGCAGACCGCCCGGAGCGCGGTTTGCTTGCCATCCGCAAGGCGTTGAGTTTGTTTGCCAATTTACGCCCGGTTACTGTGCATCCCCTGTTATTAGATGCCTCTCCCCTGCGCCCGGAGCGCCTGCAGGGTGTGGATATGGTGGTGGTGCGTGAACTGACCGGCGGTATTTACTTTGGCGAGCCGCGCACGCGCAAGCAGGTGAACGGCGAACAAGTTGCGGTGGATTCGATGGTGTATAGCGAAAGTGAAATCCGGCGCGTGACGCGTCTGGCGTTTGAACTGGCGCGCCAGCGGCGGCGCAAACTGGCTTCGGTGGATAAAGCCAACGTACTGGAAACCTCGCGCCTGTGGCGGCAGACGGTCAGCGCAGTCGCCAAAGATTACCCCGACGTTACCCTGGAGCATTTCCTGGTTGACGCTACTGCCATGTACCTGGTTACCAAACCGGCGCTGTTTGACGTGATTGTAACTGAGAACATGTTCGGCGACATCCTCACCGACGAAGCCTCGGTGCTTTCCGGTTCGATGGGTAACATGCCTTCAGCTTCCCTGGGAGATACGCTCAACAGCCTGGGCAAACCGCGCGGTTTATACGAACCCATTCACGGTTCGGCGCCAGACATCGCCGGGAAGGGCATCGCCAACCCCTTGGGCACGATTCTCTCCGCCGCCATGCTGCTGCGCCACTCGCTGGGCTTGGAGGGCGAGGCGCAGGCGGTGGAGCAGGCGGTAGATCGAGTGCTGCGCAGTGGGGCGCGCACGCTTGACCTGGCGCGCGCTGCTGAACCTACCTTGAACACGCAGCAAATGACTGCGGCTGTTATCCAAGCCTTAGGATAAACCGTTTCGGGCATAGCATCGGTAATGCAGGTGCTATGCCCGTTTTTCCAGGAATGATAAAATGAACGGGGGGAAACAACGGCACAATAGTGGCGTCGTTCTAATCGGCGCGGGTGATTCTGGTCTGATGTATGGTTAGGAATTACGGGCGAATTTTGAGGGCTATCTTCTTTGCAGGTGCGCTTTCCTTTTTCTCGCCTGGCGCAATGCACCTTCCGCCTTCAGCAGAGCAAGTGCAGCGTGATGCTTTTCCCTCACTGTTGCAGCCTCTTGGATTTTCCATCCCACGGGTATCGGCAGCACTGCCGGCAACAAAGACGCCGCCAAACAGGTTAACCCAGGCGGCAGCCGTTCTCCCAACGCCCACTGCGCTTGCGTGTCAAAGAAACGAGGGTAAACCTTGTTTTGACGAATTAAATCAACATTACCCGCGCGGGCTATCTTCTGAAGAAGTGTACAAACGAATTGGTGGTCGAGTATACCAAAACCACAAAGCGCATCCAGATAAATATCATTTGTGGTGTGCTTTAGGAATCAGCCTGGTGCTAAACCGCGCTGGTTACGATATTCCCAGGAATTACAAAGATAGCAAGGCTACGGCGTCTTCTATCGAAACAGGCTCGGGTGCAGACGGGAAATGGTATTTTTATCGCTACTCGGCGATTGTGCCGTATCTCAAGCAAGAATACGGAGAACCCCTGTCTTTTGACCCTGGACGCTTAGAAACGATAGAAGGTCTACGCGGAATTATCGCCTTTTCTGGCTGCAACAGCCAGGTGTTCACCGGTCACATCACCTTGTGGGATGGTCAGAACTGCGCAGATTATTGTATGCGCTGCGCTAAGGGGATGTTGTGGGTTCTGCCGTGAAGATTTGACTGGCGGGTTTCACGCTGGCGAATGTTTTATCCAGGGTGCGGTTGTGATGGGCGATGATTTGTTCGGCGCTGAGGATTTTCGAGTTCCAGGTGGAATGACCGTCCTTTACCAGGGTAACCTTGTAACCCAGGCTATAGGCGCGCCGGCAGGTCGTGTCCACGCAATATTCGCTTTGCAACCCGGCGATGACCAGGTGTTCTATGCTGCGCTGCTGTAATTCGGCTGCCAGTCTGGTATCCTGAAACGAGTCGGGGTGGTGTTTGGGGATGACTGGTTCTCGCGCCAGGGGGGCGATGGCGGGGTGGATTGCCCAGCCCGGCGAGGCAGGATAGAGCGGTTTTCCTTCCATGTCGTCGCAGTGCTGCATAAATAAAACCGGCACGTCGTTCATACGCGCCCGCGCCAGCAAAGCGCCAAGCGTCGCCAGCAATTCCTCGTTGCGATAAAACGGGTCTACGGGATCAAACATCCCCTGTTGCACGTCAATGATCAAGAAAGCCGTTTTTGTGATCACGTTATGTCCTCCTTGGAGTGTGAATGCTGTAAACGCTGGATTATAATGCGCAGCAAAAGCATGAGGGTGATACTGACTGGCACGCCAGCCAGTAGCCAGGCAGCAGGCGTTTCCTTTCCCCCGCCAAACAGGCGCAGTGGAACGGGTAAGATGTTCGTGCCCAATGCCCATACCAAGCCGTCAAAGAAAGGCATCCAGAATCCGAAAGCCTTTAGACTGGTGTGGGCAGACGCGCGATTGGCTACGCTGAGGGTGCGAACGAGCGCCGCCAGGGAAAAGCCGCCCAAAGTCGCCGCCAACAATGCACAGGCGACGCTGTCCTGCCGGGGAGCGGACATTCCCCCCAACACCCCCAGCAAAGCAGCCGCAAGCGGCAGAAACCAGGCGCGCCCGGGTAGCGCCTGGTGGTTTTGCACGCTTAACCGTACTGCGGTATACACAAAGTCAAATGCGCTGAAGGTGAGGTAAAAAACCAGGGCAAACACAGACAGCACGGCAAAAAGCGACGTGTTTTCCCAATCCGTCGTGCCGATGAAAGTCGCCGTCAATCCTACGGCAGCGAAGATGAGCAAAAAGTCCGGCACGCCTGGGCGGTCAGGCTGTGCGCCCTCCTGCGCGGCGGCTTTTCTTAAGCGTCTTGCCGGAAAACAGAACCAGCCGATCCCAATCAACCCGCCGGCACAGGCGCAACCAAGCACAGGGGGTAGCAAAAGCAGAAAATCGCCTTGTTTGGCGGACGGCATGAGATTGTTGCTGTATAGAATATACACGTCGCAGATAAAAACGACGAACGCAGTTAAGACGAGCTTGGCGCGCGTGATGCTGAATTTTTGACGCAGAACGTCTGCGGCTGATTCCGGCGTGAACAGGAAAAACAGCGCAGGCAAGATTGCCACGCCGCACGTAAACCCGCAAACGCCAGCCAGAAGGGCGGTGTCTTCTTGCGCTGTGATCCGGCTTTGATAGAAAAAAGCCAGTAATGCGCCTGCCAGAGGGAGCGCCAGCAGCGCCAAGGCGCGGTAAGACAAGGGGTTCGATGCCTTCATATACGGTACCTCGTGTTCGTTGTGTTCATTTGCCAGGTTCACTCATTTCCATGCGATGTGTGCAAGCAGGGCTGGCAGTTCTGCTGCACCAATCATACCACTGAAACCGGTCGCTTGCGCAAAAAATCACCTGTTTGGGTGAAGCCGCCGGTATGCTCTGGTGATATTTTAAAATGTGATGCTTGTTTATCAAAACAAGACAATACACAAAATATCACAACAGGAGAAAGACATGAGTTCAGAATTTGACGTAATTATCGTTGGTGGTGGGCACAACGGACTGACTGCCGGATGCTATTTGCAGAAAGCGGGCTTGAAAACCCTCGTGCTGGAACGCCTTGATCGGGCTGGCGGTGGTGCGTGGACGGATGAGGTAACTCTACCGGGTTTCAAACACAACCTTGCGTCTGTTTTTCACGGTATTTTGCATCTTGGTCCCGTATACAAAGACCTGGAACTGAAGAAGTACGGCGCCGAATACATTTGGCCCGAAGCCCAGGTGGCAGCGAATTTTACGGACGGGCGCTGTTTGGTCTTCTATCGCAATCTGGAAAGAACCTGCCAGGAGATCGCCCGCTTCTCGAAGCGCGATGCGGACACTTACCGCGAGTTGGCGGGTATGTTTCGGGTCGTTTTGGATAACATGATTGGTCCTTGGTTCTTCAATCCGCCGCAGCCCACTTCGGTTAGTTCCGCGGCGATGGAAGCGAGTGTTGAAGGGTTGAATATGTTGCGTATGCAGCTTTCCAGCCCGAAAAACATCATCAATGAATTATTTGAGTCCAACGCCATCAAGTCTCTGCTCATGTCATTTATCAAGGAATTTGGCGGTTCGCCGGATACGTACGGTTTCGGCGTGTTCGTGCCCATGATGCTGGGAGAGACTCACGAACCGCATGGTTGGGCAATTTGCAAGGGCGGCTCTGGCAATCTGGCGACGGCGCTGGTGAAATGCCTGGAAGACAACGGCGGAAAAGTGCTCACGAAAGCCCACGTCAGCAAGATTCTCGTGGAAGGTTCCCGTGCAACTGGCGTACAGCTTGCAGATGGAACAGTGATCAACGCCGGAAAATTGGTGCTCACCAATCTGGAGCCACACGCCACGTTCCTCGATCTGATCGGTGAAGAAAAACTAAATCCAAATTTCGTAAATTCGGTGAAACGTTGGCGTCACGAAGACACGATTTTATTCGCTTTGCACCTTGCGTTAAATGAACCGCTCAAATGGAAATCGGCTGAATTCAATCCCGACATCAATCGCTGTTTGGGTGTCCTCTTGGTGGATGAACCGCAAGAGCTTTACGACGACTTTGCAGACATCGCCCGCCGTGAGCTGCCCCAATATCCGCGCATGTTTACTGCCTACCCTTCGGCAGTGGACCCAAGCCAGGCGCCGCAGGGGAAAGGCACCGCGGTCGGATGGCAATACGTACCGTACAATATTCGCGGGCGCGGCGCAGAAGCCTGGGACGAAGTGAAGGGCGAGTTTGCCGAGCGTTGTTTAAAGGTTTGGGGATCGTATACCACGAACATGGACAGCTCTGTGCTTAAAACCTACCCCATGTCGCCACTAGATACGGAAAGATTGTGGACTTCTATGGTGCACGGCGGTTTTAATCACGGTGAGATGAGCCAGGACCAGTTGACCATCATGCGCCCCTTCGTGGAATACAAGCCCTACCGCACACCATTTGAGAATCTGTACATGTGCGGCGCGAGCACCCATCCAAGCGGCAGCATGGGCGGAGCGTGCGGCTATAACGCGGTTCAGGTAATCGCAGATGATTTGAAATTCAAGAAAAAATGGTGGGCATAACCTTGCTCAATCTGCTCAGGAATGACCTTACACAAACAAGGAAAAAGGATGAAATTGACAATAATTTCCGATAAAGGCAGCCCGATGATGGTTGTGCAAAATATTAAACGCAAGGGAAATTCGCTTGAAATTACCGGGCAAATGATGGGTGCCTGGCCCTCGAAGATGTACATCACTCTGGAAGAGTTTAAAAACGCCTTGGGTTTATTATTAAACGTTGAACTACTCGTTTACGTGTTGCTCTATCCATTTCTCCTCCTTGCGCAAATATTCCAGCGCAAGACACCAACGGAGGAGTAAACGAATAATAAAAACAGGGTCGGGTTTGCGCTGACTTGTGCAAGCGTGACCCTGTTTAAACAAGTATAATTTTGGAAAAACACACCATTGAGCAGCCTGGGACGTGCTATAATACAGCCAAGACCATTGCTGCTCTTTGGCGTTTTGCTCTCAGTTGAAAACCTTTGTCTGTGAGCAGTGAGGATTATATTTACAGGCAGCAATTTATTATCAAGCAACCAGGACAACGCGTATGGAACTGGCAACAGATTACACAAAACGCGATTCTTTAGACCTGTTAGACGTTTTGATTTCTTCTCTCGCAAGGCATATAGAAATAGAAGAACTCGAAACAGATTATCTGAGGTCAATTGCCTCGCTTATTCCTGCCCACGCCACCGCGATCTATATTTTTAAACCCACAGATTTACAGCCGGTTCACATCACTGCCAGTGGGGTAGATGAGGATTTCCTCTCCTATTACGAAAGCCGCGGGCGTGAAGTTGATCCTTTGCGGCAGTGGATCACTGCCAATCGTCAACCCAATCAATCTCAACTCTTGTTTGGCTTGGAAGGCTGGCAGCTTCATCCGGTCTATCGGATCGTCGGAACGGCAGAGATAGATTTTGCGATGCAATCACCCATTCTGTTTGGCTCAGATATCATCGGCACGCTCAATTTTGGCAGGCAGTTATCCGAGGGGGCGTTCACCCGGTCTGACCTCAAAGCCATCTCTATCATCAGCCATTTTCTAGGCTTAGCGATATCCAACATTTTTGGCTGCTCGAAGTACAAGAACTGGCAGGAGCATTTCTGTAAGGCGATAAGCAATATTCGTCAGGGGATGGTCATTGCGGGGGACGAAAAAACGATCCGTTATGCCAATACAATGGCTCAGAATATCGCCTCGCGCGCCTTCGGGGAAAATCAAGCGGTTGAACAGCTTGCGCGCATGCTTCAAGAAGAACGCCAACAGCATTCCTTCATCAGCGGCGGGGAAGAGAAACAGCTTACCATCCGTCAGTATCCCATCCCAGGCTCGCGCCTTCCAAACACCCTCGTTCTTCTAGATGAGAGTGGAGCTGCAAGCGTTCATTCACGCTTAAAAGGCGTTTTGACGCGGCGGGAAATTGACGTTTATAAACTAGTCGAGAAGGGCAAGCAGAATCAAGACATTGCCAATGAATTGTGTATCTCGATCAACACGGTAAAACGCCACCTAGATAACATTTATTGTAAAATGAACGTCAATTCCCGCGCCGAACTCATCGCCAAAGTATATCGTTCAACCTACTCTCACACGAGAGACTAGCCCTGCCGCAGCCCGTGTTCCAGGCGGCGTCAGCATTGTTCTGGCACCGCCAGATTGGGACTCTCGCCGGGCTGGCGCGCGATCAACAACACACCCAGCAGCACGCACGCAAACCCCAGCAGGTGGGCGGGGACGAATTTCTCCCCCAGCAGAAGGTAAGAGAATAACAGCGCACTGAGCGGGCAAACGCCGGTGAAGACCGCCGCCGTTCCGGCGCTGACCTGTGCCACACCACGAAACCAGAGCATAAAGCCGATTACCGTAACGACAATTCCATAATAAATGGCGGGCAGCCAGTCCCAGTCGCTGACGCCGGAAAAAGAAAAGCTGCGCAAATCGTTTAAGGCGAAGGGCAGGAACAAGATCAATCCGCCGACGCTCATCACCGTCATGGTGGCGAGTGGGGTGATCTCGTCGGAGATGAGCTTACGGAAAACGGTGAAAAGCGCCTCGCCCACCACTGCGGCAAAGACCAGGGCATTCCCCAACAGCGGGTTCGCCCCGCGCCCTTCAGCGCCTGCTGGAGTGAGTACGTTGATGGCTAGGATGCCTGCCAGGCTCAACCCGATGCCAGCGCATTTATTCCAGTTCATGCGCTCGCCCAGGAATAGAAACGAGATGACCCCTAAAACAGCCGGGGTGGTGCTGGTGATGATGCCGCTTTCCGCTGCACTGGTGAATTTCAAACCGTTGAGCAGGAACACGCTGAACAGAAACACGCCGCTGAACGCCTGTAAAAACAGGTAAAACCAGTCTTTCCGGCTGAAACGCGGCAATCCTTTTTCCCGGTAGAGTAATAAAGGCACGGCGATGAGGGAAGCCAGCGCAAAGCGCAGCCCGGCGCCCAAAAAGACGGGAAAACTGGCAACGAGCATTTTTCCGGCGATCACAGAACTGCCCACGATCATCATCGCCAACGATAAATCCAGGTAAGCCCGCAAACGTTTGTCCATAAACAAGCACTCCTTTACGAAAGACTTGTCTGGAAGTATAGCTGGTTTATGGGTTGGAGTATTGTACGCTGTTGCTGTATTGTCCGGGGGTGTAGCCCCACGTGCGCTTGAACCAGCGCGTCAGATGCGATTGGTCAACGAAGCCGCAGCGGGCAGCGGCTTCTGCGATGGAACTTCCCCGCCCCAGCATTTCTTTGGCTCGCTCCAGGCGCACCTGGCGCAGGTATTCGTAGGGAGGAACGCCCAGGGCGCGGCGAAACACGCGCACCAGGTGAAAGCGGCTCAGGTTAGAGACGCGGCTTAAATCGTTCAATGAAACGTCGCTGGTGTATGCGCTTTGCAAATAATTGATGACATTTGTTACCGCCTGGGGTTCCCTGCCACGCCTTGGCAGGGCGGGCGGAGTTTGGGCGTGGCGGATGATCATCTGGGCGAGAATGTCCATCAATCGGCTTTCCTGTTCCAGGCGCGGCAGGGATGGCTCTTCCAAAGCGGCGTGCAGAGAACGGATTTGGTTGGCTAATGTTTCATCATGCAGCACGCCGGACTGAAAGAAGGGAAAAGGGTGCGGCGCGCTGGCGATCTCGGTGGTTATTTTCTCGACGAAAGCGGGTGTGAAGTAAAACATGCGATAACCCCACCCAGATTGGACGGCGGCGTGCCCGGTATGCACTTCCCCTGGAATACACAGATTGATGTTGCCTGCCGCGGCGACGACGTTTTCGCCGCGGTAATAGAACTCCATCGCCCCGCTTTCAATCACACCCACCGCCAGGCGTTCGTGGGAATGGCGTGTAAAGGACTGCCTGATGTATCTGGCGTGCAATGCTTCCAGGTTATCCAGGGCGGGGAACACGCGCACGCAGGCGTACTCGGAAAGGCGTTCGTCGGCTGGTTCTACGGCTCCCTTCAGGGGGTTGTCGGGAATAGATAACATGATTTTTATTAATGTGGATGGGTTGGCTGGCTTGTCGAAGCCAAGCGCTGTCTTCGACAGGATCAGCAGGTGTGCATCTGTTGACACACACGTGAATTTGCTCCCCTGGCTGTGCTCACACGCGGCGCCAAGCCAGCAGGGTGTGAGCGCAGCACTTTGCTATGGAGATGAGCTTCGCTCATTGCAGAGACAGACTTTATAATTCAAAACTTCGTTTGCCGGATTTGACGTTCGTCTTCACCTTCATTATGCACCTCCTTGATGATATTTTTATATTATAACAAATTATATAAAAAAACCTTTTCCATTCGGGTTCTTTTATGGTAAACTTTTATAATGTCAAGAGGTCATATAACACTCATTGATGCAGGCACGGGAAACCTGCGTTCGGTTTACAAAGCCCTGGAATGCGCCGGTGCGCAGGTTACATTGACCGACGCCGCCGACGAAGTGCGTCGCGCCACGAAAGTCGTTCTGCCTGGCGTGGGCGCTTTTGGTGATTTTATGATTGGCTTACGCGCCAAAGGCTTGGATGAAGCCGTCCACGAAGTCCTGCGTCGCGGGGTGCTCCTATTGGGTATTTGCGTTGGCATGCAGGCGCTGTTTGATTTTAGCGAGGAAATGGGCGTCCATGCGGGTCTGGCTTTGTTGCGCGGGCGTGTGCTGCATTTTCCCCCTCTACAAGACTTAAAAGTGCCGCAGACGGGTTGGAATCAAATCTGGGAACGGCGTGAATCACCTCTGCTGGCGCGCCTGCCGCGTGGCGCATACGTGTATTTCAATCATTCTTATTATTGCGCTGCCCAGGAAGAGGACGACGTTGTCGCTGCTACGGATTATGGGTTGGATTATGCCAGCGTGGTGCAGCGCGATAACTTATTTGGTGTGCAGTTTCACCCCGAAAAAAGCCAGCAGGTGGGGTTACAAATTCTGGCGAACTTCATCGCCCTTGTGTAGGTGGGCAGATGCAGTCTTTTATCATTTTTCCGGCTATTGATTTGCGTAATGGACAGGTGGTGCGCCTGAAGCAAGGTGACCCGGCGCAGCAGACCACTTACAGCAGCGATGCGGCATTCACTGCCCTGCGCTGGCTGGATGCTGGTGCAGCTTTCCTGCACGTGGTCAACCTGGACGGGGCGTTTGGGGAAACACAGACGCCAAACTGGCAGGCTCTGGCTGCGATTGTCAAGGCGGCGGAAGGCTACGCCGCCCGGGTGCAATTTGGCGGCGGGCTGCGCACGCAGGCATCCATTCGCGAGGCTTTTAACCTGGGCGTGGAGCGCGTCATTTTGGGCACAGCCGCCATCGAAGAACCGGCTTTGCTGGCGCAGGTGCTGGCGGAATATAGCGCCACACGGGTGGCGGTAAGCCTGGACGCCCGCGCCGGGTTGGTGCAGGTGCGCGGTTGGCAAGAAGGCACGCAGGCGCGCGCCGAGGACACCGCCCGCCGTATGGCGGAGGAAGGTGTGCGCTGGTTCGTCTTCACCGACATCGCCCGCGACGGCGTCGGCAGCGGCATAAACCTGACCGCCACGCGCCGCCTGGCAGAAATTCCGCAGGCGCGCGTCGTCGCTTCCGGCGGAGTCAACAGCCTGGAGGACGTGCGTCAGGCACGCGCCGCCGGCTGCGCCGGCATCATCATCGGGCGCGCTTTGTATGACGGGAAAATTGAGCTGAAGGAGGCTTTGCAGGAACAGGAGTGAACCATGGTTGATAATCGTATGTGGGAGCTATGTAGAACCCACGCCGAAGTCCAAGGCAGCGACGCGATGTTTTTTGCCTGTCGCGGTTGTGGGTACTTGTGCTGTGGCAGTTTATCTACCCCCATCTACGTCTTGCCGCCGGAATACATACGCATCCAATGGCATTTACAGCGCAACCCGGCTATGAAAGAGCGTCTGATGAACGTGCATCCCTTCGATTACGATCTGGAACACGTCAGCGGGCTGCCGATGATGAAGCTGGGGTTTCATTCTCTGCCCTGGCAGGGGCACCCATTGAATGCTTGTCCATTTTTATTCATCGAAAA
>CAZGDA010000023.1:0-29053 GCA_964524425.1 uncultured Anaerolineaceae bacterium
AAAATTCTACCTGGGCGCAAGCGTGCAAGTAACCCGTCCCTTTGGGCTTGTGTTCGTGCACTTCCTCTGCCAGGGCAAGCAAGATGAGCAGACCGACGCGGTCGTCCATCGTCTTTCCGCACATCTGGTGTTCGCCAATCAAGTGAAAATTCGGCTCATACGTTACCGCGCTGCCGATATTGATGCCGCGTTCGTAAGCATCCTGCGCCGAGGTGAAGCCCATGTCAATGTACATTTTATCTGTGGTAGGCACCACGTATTTCTGATCCGCGGGGGTCAGGTGATGGGCGTGCGTACCGATGCGTCCTTTGTAAGATTTCGTCCCGTCAACCGCAAAGACGTCCACAAACTGCCCGCGCAGGGTTTTTTCGGGCACGCCGCCAATGCGGTCGAAGCGCAGGAACCCGTCCTTTTCCACCTTGGTAACCATCAAGCCTACTTCGTCCATGTGAGCAAAAATCATCAAGGTCGGTTCTTTATCGTCCCGGCCCTTGAAGGTGGCAGTTACGTTACCCAGGTTATCCACTTCCACGTCGTCCGCAAGCGGCTTAAACCGTTTCACCATCTCGCTAATCATCCTATCCTCCATCCCGGAAAGGGCAGGGATAGAAGTCAGAGCCTGCATTTCTTCAACTATGCTTTTCATAAGTAAACCTCTTTAATCGTCCGTAAATCCGTTCTCTCAACCACCGACGTTCAGCCTGCCGCCGTCAACGACGATGACTTCACCACACACAAAGCCTGCCAATTCAGAACACAGAAATAATACCACACCGGCGACGTCTTCTGGGTAACCAATTCGTTTTACCGGCATCAAAGGAACGTAATGCTGGATCATTTCCTCACGCGTCTTGTAACGCGTCATAATCATATCACTCATAATCACCGCCGGCATCACCCCGTTGACCAAGATTCCCAGCGGGGCGTAGGTCTTTGCCAGGTAACGCGTCAAAGAATACGTGCCGCCTTTTGTGGCAACGTACTCCGCGATGCCCGTTCCGCCGGTGAAAACGCAGGTGGAAGTCAGGTTAACGATCCTGCCGCTGCCACGCTGCGCCATGTGCTCTTTTACCGCGTTGGAACAATAATACACCCCCTTGACGTGCACGGCGTAACTCTTATCCCAGTCCGCCACTACCCCGGCGTTGTTGACCAATATATCCACGCCTCCAAACGCATCCAGCGTCTGCTGCACCATGCGCTGGGCGCTTTCCTGCTCAGAGATATCCACCTGCAAATAAAGAGGGTCTAAGCCCACTTTGGCAATTGCCTGCAACGCATCTTGCGCCCGCTGAATATCGCTGACGTCACAGATAACCACTTGGGCGCCAGACATGGCAAGGTAGCGCGCCGTGGCTTCTCCAATTCCTTTTGCGCCGCCGGTAACGATGGCTACTTTGCCGGTTAGATCAATTGTAAATGCCATAATACCTGTCCTGATGATACTCAATCAAATTTATTGATAACACACTTCAAACTGCCTTCGCGGCTTGCTGTTTGAAGGATTGCCTGCGATAATTCCTCCAAAGGGTAAGAATGCGTGATGACGCCCTTCCCGTTGATTGCCCCGTTCGACAGCAACTCTAACGCCATGCGCGTGTCGTTGTGGTCTGCCGAATAACTCGTTTTGACAATCAGCTCGTTAAAAAAAGCGTAAGAAGGATAAAACTTAATATATTCATCCGGGTGCGGTGTGGCAAAAAACAAAACCGTACCGCCTTTGTTTGCCAGGCGCAGCCCCAGGTCCATCGCCCGCAAATCCTTGGCGGCAATGATCACCTTTTCGGCTGCCTCGCCGCCAAATGCCGCTTGGGCGCGCCGTACTTCTTCTTCCAGGTCGTCGCCGGGTTTGAATACCAGCGGCGCGCCAAATTCGAGCGCTTTTTGCTTGCGCCATTCCAACACTTCATAAACCACCAGCTTGCGCACTCCCCAAAATTGGAGCGCCTGGATGAACATCAAACCGATAGCGCCTGTGCCAATCAGCGCCACGCTGTCCCCGGCTTTCACGTCCGCCCGACGGATGGCGTGGATGACGCACGCCAGGGGTTCCATCAACGTACCGACCTCAAAGGAAAGCCCCTCCGGCAGGATGTACGCGTCGCGTTCTACGTGCAGGCGGGAAGCGAGAAAATATTCGGCAAAACCGCCCGGCTGAATGTGAGTGCTTTTAAACGTGGCGCACATCGTGAAATTGCCGCGCCGGCAGTGTTCACACACCATGCAAGGCACGTGATGGTGCACAGCAACCCGATCGCCTTCTTTAAATTTTGTGGTGTGTGCGCCGACTTTTGCCACAACGCCGGTCGGCTCGTGTCCCAAGACGAGAGGAGCGCGGGGAGTGAGATACCATTCCATCGTGTCTGCGACGCAAACCCCACAAGCCTCAGTCTTTACCAGAATTTCACCTTCCCCAGGCTCTGGAATCTGCCTTTCTTCAATGCGGGTGTCTTTGTTATTGTAATATAGCGCCACTCTCATATCCACGTTCTCCTCTCTCATATCGGGTCAAAAAGTTTGGGTGCGTACAGGTTGCCCGCACGCACCCAGCCAGGGAGTACGGGATTAGACACCAGCGCCAAACAAGCGGCTGATTTGGAACATGACCCAGGAGACCCAGTTACCGGCTGACATAGCCGTAATATCCACTGCGCCTTCGGGGATTTGGTAATTGATCAGCTTTGCCATATCGGTGAGCGAAGAACCAAACGAGGTGCACACCAGCAAAACCACTGCCATCACGAATATACCACAGATGATGGAGCGGAAAAGATTTCCTTTTGCCATGAACGGCACCATAGAGACGAAGTAAAACAAAGCAGCCAGGTCGCCAAAGGGCAGCACGCGGTTACCAGGCAGAATGAGTGCTAGTCCAAGAACGATGGGGATCAAGATGACGGCAGCAGCCACTGTAACGGGATGCCCAATCAAAACTGCCGAGTCGAGACCGATGTAGATTTCACGCCCGCCGTAGCGCTTTGCCATAAACTCACGCGCCGATTCTGCTATCGGGCTTAAGGCTTCCATGAAGAAACCGATGATCTTGGGAATGAGGATCATGGCAGTGCCAATGGTTATGCCTAGGGTAAACAGCTTGACCGGTTCTTTCCACAGACCACCCAAAGCACCAACCACAACACCGAGAATCACACCCAGGATGAGCGGATCGCCAAAAATACCCCATTTCTCGCGAATCGTGCCTTCGTCCCAGTGAATATCGCGCACCCCGGGAATGCGATCTACTACCCAGTTGACCGCGTAAATGATCGGCACAGACGTAACCGCCCAACCGTGAGGAATACTGATGCCAGGCAGGTTATAAAATTCCTGAACACCCTTGGCGGTTCTGTCGGCAACGATCAATTCGTAAACGGTATGTACTGTTGCGCCAAGAATAGCCATAGGCCAGGCAACCGCCGGGTTGTTCGACCCGCCAGCCGCCAGGTAACACACCGACGCCGTGAACGCCTGATTCCAGAAATTCCAGATGTCAACGTTCAAGGTCTTCGTCCAGCGCAGAGCCAGCATAATGATATTGACCGCCAGACAGACGACGATAACAATGGAACCAGCCGGCGTACCCCACGCAATACCCGCGGCGACACCCCAACCAACGTCCATAATATTGAGTTTTGCACCGGTGTTCTTCACCATTGCGTCAACAACTGGCACCATCGTGTTGATCAACAAACCAATGACCAGATTCAAGGAAATAAAACCGGCGCCTAAAGTCAGACCCGCCCGCAGAGCTTTGCCAATGGACTGTCCAAACACCAGCCCGAGGACGGTGATGATGATGGGCAGCAAAAGAGGAACGCCCAATCCCATCAAGAAATCTGAAATTGCCTTAATAATAGTTACTATATCCATTCCTGCTATACTCCTTATCTAAAGTAACGTTTGAGAACCAATATTTTCTTGCGGGTAAAATTATCGTGGATAAATATCATTCTATATTCTTTCACCTCCTGTAATAAAGCCAGCCGTGGGAGAACCAACACAGGTTTGTACCCATCAAACCACAATTAGGTCGTGGCGTATATTGCTCCGGATCATCTCCCGTGTGTCCGGTTTAATCCTCTCTTCCGTTATCACCGTATCAATTTGCGCCAGTTCACAGATTTTGGCGAAGCCGGGCACTTCAAATTTGGAGGAATCTGCCAGCAGAATCACATTGGCAGCCGCGTTGATCATCGCTCGTTTAATGGCAACTTCCTCGATGTTGACGTTAAAAATCCCCCCGTCGGGATGCACCGCATCCGCTCCCAGGAAGGTCATGTCCACCCTGAGGTTGCGGATGCACGATTCCGCCAGTTCCCCTTGCAACGAAAACACGTTCGAGCGCGCCACGCCGCCCGTGCAGATCAGATTAATATTTGGGTTGGCGGCGAGTTTTGTGGCAATTTGCAGGTCGTTGGTTACCACGCTCAGACGATTGCGGCTGGCTAATTTTTGCGCCAGGGCGAAAGTGGTCGAGCCAGAATCGAGGATGATTGTATCCCCGTCCTCCACCAGCCTGGCGGCTGCTTCAGCAATGCGCCGCTTGGCTTCCACATTCTGCACTTGCTTGATCGTGTACGGCAATTCCATCGTAACCCGCTGGCTATGACTGACCGCCCCGCCGCGTTTGCGGATGCAAATGCCTTCTTTTTCCATGGTCAGCAAATCCCGCCGGATGGTTATCGGCGAGATGCCCAACTTGTCCGCCAGTTCCGTAATGGTTACGTAACCGGTTTCACTTAGAAGTTTCATTAATTGCGCACGTCGTTCTGCTGGTATCATAATATCTTATTATCAAATTAGATCATTTATTGTATCGAAAATGTTCAATTATGATCATAATAGCAAATTAAACCGCCCCTGTCAAGCGTTTTTGGCGCGTTTAACAAGAGAAGATTCTTTCCTCTCTTTCGGTTTGCTTGTTTTGTCTTACCTGATCCCAGGGATAGATTTTCAGAAATCCGGTCGGTTTGGCGGAGTTACCCGCGCCAGGGCAGAAGCGGGCAACCAGCCCTGCAGCTTACCGCCTGGCAGTGCCAGGCGCACCCATTCGCGGCGTTGTTCCAAGATGCTCACTTCTGCGCCGCTATGCAGGTTAAATTGCACCACACCACCCCCCGGCGCGCTGCTTACTTCCACCTGTTCGGCGAGAATGACTCCGTCCGGTTTGGACTGTTCCAGGTACAGGCGGCTGGCGAGCAAAAAGACGCCCGCGCACAACAGCAGCGCTGCTACGATGAGCGCATACTGCAACCCCTCGCGCAAACCGCTGCCGTGCTGTGCCAGGCTGAAGGCGATCAACAACAGCGCACATAAAAACCACAACGCCAGCGCGCTCGTAGCCAATTCATCCAGCGTCAGGCTGCGGCTGGCATCCGCCAGGCGCAAAGGCAGGGCGTCCTCGCCCTCGTCTTCCAGGCGGTCAAGCCGCTGGCTGCGCGCCAGCGCCAAATTGGCATGAATGTCGGCGTCGCGCGGGCTAATCCATCCCGCGCGACGGTAATTCAATATGGCTCTACCCACGTCCGCCTGCTTGAAGTATGCGTTTCCCAAATTGTAAAACAAGGCTGCATCCGCCACACCCTGCGCCGCCACCTGCTCGTAAGCCTGGCTTGCCTGGGCGTACTTGCCCTCCTCGTACAGGCGGTTTGCCACAGCCATACCTTCGGCATTCACCGTCCGGCTGGGCAGCCACACCTGTCTGCCCAGCAGCAGAGCGAGCGGCAACAAGAAAAACAAAGCGATAAAAAGTACGCGTTTCACCGTTCCATCACCTTTTCCAGGTCGTCCAGCAATTTTTCCAAATCATCCAGCACAGCCGCCGCGCCGCGCCCCTCTCCCCCCAGCGGAGAAAACCGCCCCACCTCGCTCAAGGTCAAACAATCCTGCACGCGCTGAATCAATTCCTCATCAACGCCCCTGTGCGCCAGCAAGTCCGCCCGCGCCGCGTGAGTCAACCCCTGCACTGGCTGGTTCAACTTGTCTTCCAGGTAATCTAGCAGGACCTGCGCCAGGGCGGTGTAAACGTCCACACCTCCGGAACGCGCCTGCGCCAGGGCTTTTTTCGCCCTGCGCCGCGCCTGAGCGCTGCGCACGCCGGCGCTGTTGCTTTGCAGGCGTTGCTGGCGCGTCTGCCACGTAAAATGACCTGCCACAACGAACACAGGCAGCAGCCACAACAACCAGTACAGCCAGGCATCCGTCAGCCGTGGGCGAGCGGTATACAACACCGTCGGCGCCGGCTTGAGGTAGCGAATGTCCGCTGCCATTTCCTGAACTTCCGCCTGCGCTTTTTGGGCAGGGGAGAGCGGAGTTGGCGCTTCCGCCGCGCCCGCCTGAACGTCCACCTCGAAAGATTGCGTTTCAACCGTCTTATATTCTTCAGCCTGCGGGTCGAAATAAACGTAGCGCAGCGCCGGAATCAGGGCTTTGCCCTCTTTTTCCGGCACGAGCAGGCGCTCGTAAACCCGGCTGCCCAGCACCTGTCCGTTTTCCAGGCGCACGTCCGTGTGTGCCTTGCTCTCAAAAGCGCGCCAGCCGGGCGCATCCTGCCACTGCGGATCGGGCAGGTTGCGCAAATTCCCCACCCCGCTCA
Source organism: uncultured Anaerolineaceae bacterium (assembly GCA_964524425.1). GTDB lineage: Bacteria > Chloroflexota > Anaerolineae > Anaerolineales > DRKV01 > JBAXBF01. The sequence continues at coordinate 6,596 of CAZGDA010000023.1, forward strand.
GCGTTACTTTGAGGGTAAGCGGCTCGTTCACCTTGCTTTCCGTGGCGCTCAGGTCTGCCTTGATCGTATACTGCCCAACCGCGCCATTAAACCCAGGCGGCGCCCCGGAAGGCAGCGCTTTGACCTGCACCTTGAGCGCCTGGCTGCTCAATTCCTGGTCGGCGTCAAAAAAGCCGCCCGGCACAGTCAGCCGCGCTGCTGCGATGGTAACCTCACCCGCCGTAGTGGGAAAAAGCAGCGTGCGCAGTTCGCTCACCTGGTAACGCACTCCCTGCACGACTTGCGTGTACTGATTCTGGCTGGTCTGGCGCTCACTCCAAAACCCCTCAAATTTTGGCGCCTCGTAATATGGCTGTCCAAACAACTCACTGGCTTGATAAAAACGAAAAATATAAGTGATCGCCTGCCCCACGTAGGGAGCCGCGTTGTCCACCTGCGCCTCGATGAAAAACTCCTTGCCCGCTGCGCCAGCGGGAGGGGGAGGCTGCTCCGTGCCCTGGGCGGGCGTGGCGATGAGCGGTGCATTCTGCGGCGCACTCTGCGCCGCCACCACGCGCACCGAAATCGCTTCGGTTGCGTATGTCTTGCCGTCCAGAGTGATGCGAAACGGTTCGATCAGCAGGTCTCCCAGACGCATGGCGCGCAGGTTAAACACGTAGGTTGATTGCGCCCTCATCTGGGCATTCATTAAACTAAAGGACGAGGAAGTGCTCGTGCCGACGATGTCAAATCCATCCATATCTGGAATCTCTGGCGACGGAGCGGCTAAAGAATCCGTCGTAACCGTTACGGTGAGAGTGAGTGTACCAAACACTTCCACCTCCTGACGGTCCACGCTGGCGGTAATCGGCGCGAGTTGTTGCGCCCTCGCCGCCGCAACGGGAAGGAGCAGGCAGAAAATCAGCAGGCTGAGAAGAAAACGTGCTTTCATTTTCCCAATCTTCAAGCGCATACAGGCATTATACCAAATCCCTGTCAACCTGGCGGATTACCAGTTTTCATCCATCTGCTGCAACGGAGCGGCGTTCTGGTCGCGCAAGACGTCCTGCAAACTCACCGTATCCTGCGCGGCTGCTTCCAACAACTGGCGCGCCTGTTCTTCACTTAAGCCCTGCGCTTGCTGGGATTGTGCCTGTTGTTGCCCAGGCTGTTGCTGCCCGCCTTGCACTTGCCCCTGTGGCGTGGCTTGCTGCGCCTGGTTTGGCTGCCCGGCTTGCGGCGTGGGCTGCTGAGATTTGTTTGGCTGTCCGGCTTGCGGTGTGGGCGCTTGATTCTTCTGGTCCTCCGCTTTGGATTGGTCTTGTTTTTGCTCCTGCGCTTGATTGGGCTGGTTTTGCGCCTGTTGCTGCTGCTGTTCTTGTTGCTGTTGTTTTTGCAGCGCCAGTTCCAGATTCGCCTTGGCGTCCAGATCGTCTGGCTTCAAGCGCAAGGCGTTCTTATAGGCTTCCACTGCCTGAGCAAACTGCCCGCTTTGGAACAAAACGTTCCCCAGGTTATAAAAGGCGGATTGCGCCAGATCGTCGTGCGCTTTTTGCAACGCTTGAGCCATGCTCTGCTGCGCCTGGGTAAAATCGCCCTGGCGATAGTGAGCGTTGGCGGCGTTATACACCGGCTGCGCTGCCTCAGGCAGATTGGATTGGGCGCGCTGGTACGCGTTCAAGGCTGCCTCGTAATCCTTGCGCGCATACGCCTGATTGCCCTGGTTGTTCACCTGTTGCGGCGTGGCGGTGCAGGCGCTTAATCCGTTCAGCGCCACCCAGCCGACGAGCAGCGTCGCCAGCCAGCGCGACGCGCCCGCTTTTGCGCTCGCTGACGGCTGATCCTGGCGGGAGCGCAGGCGCTGCGGGAGAAGCTCCGCAAGCAACAACGCAAGCAGCGCCGCCGCTAAAAACCATTGGAAGCGCTCCAGCTTGCGTTTTTCAAAGCGCGTGCTCAATTCCGCCTGCTTGAGCGTCTTGATTTCACCTGCCAGGGCACGGATTTCCAGCCCGCTGGCGCTGGCGCGGTAATACCTGGCGTTGGTGTCTTGCGCCAGGCGTTGCAGCACCGCCTCGTCCAGGCGCGAGATGACTACCTCGCCGCGCCGGTCCTTCAGGAAACCGCTCACCCCGCCCACCTCGTCGTGCAACGGGATGGGCGCGCCCTGCGGCGTGCCAAAGCCGATGGCATAAATCAGCACGCCCTGTTCGGCGGCTTTGCGAGCGCTTTGCAGCGTGTTGCTGGCGTGGTCTTCCCCGTCCGTCAACAACACCAGCACTTTTTGGCTGGCGCGGCGGGTGTTGAAACTGCGCAGCGCCGTCTCAATTGCCTCACCGATGGCGGTACCCTGGCGGGAGACGGCTTCGGGGCGGGCGGCATCTACAAAACTGCGCGCCGTGGCGTAATCGGTCGTCAACGGGAACTGCAAAAAACTCGCCCCAGAGAACAAGATCAAACCGATTTCGTCCCCGCCGAGGGCGTCCATCAACTCCACAATTTCCATCTTGGCGCGGCTCAAGCGGTCAGGTTTCACGTCTTGCGCCAGCATACTGGGCGAAACGTCCAACGCCACCATCACCTGCACGCCCTTCTGCTCCACCATCTGCACCTCGCTGCCCCACTGCGGGCGCGCCAGAGCCAGGACGAGCATCCCCAGCGCAAACAGGCGCAGGGCAGATTGCCAGCGCCGGGCGCGCCGGTTGAGACTGGCGCTCAACTGCTGCATGAGCAGCGTGTCTCCCAGCCGCGCCAGGGCGCGGCTGCGGCGGCGTTCCGCCCACAGCAAAAACAGGCACAACGGCAGCAATAAAACCAAAGCGTACAAGTACAAAGGCTGTGCAAAACTCATCTCAGGGCAGCCTCCTCAACCAGGTGTGCTGCAACACCAGTTCTAACAAAAACAGACACAACGCCGGCAACAGCAACCAACCCGCCAATTCCTGATACCTCTCGTAGTGCTGGATCTCGATTTGCGATTTCTCCAGGCGGTTGATGTCGGCGTAAATGCGTTGCAGCCCGGCTGTGTCTTCGGCGCGAAAATACAACCCGCCCGTTTTCTCGGCAATCGCCCGCAAGGTTTCCTCGTCCAGCTCGCTTTGACGGTAAGTGATCGTCTGCCTGCCAAAGGCGTCCACAACCGGCACAGGCACTCTGCCGGTTTTGCCCATTCCCACCGTGTACACTTTTATCCCCAGCGTCCGCGCCGCTTCCGCCGCCGTCAAGGGGTCAATCTCGCCGGTGTTGTTCACCCCGTCCGTCAATAAAATGACCACGCGGCTCTTGACGGTTGAAGTCTTGAGCATGTTGGCTGCGTTGGCAAGCCCAATCCCCATGGCGGTGCTGTCTTCTATCCCCAGGTCCGTGGCGAGGCGCACTTCTTCCAGCAAGCGCGCCAACACGGCGTGGTCCACCGTGGGCGGGCACTGGTGAAACGCCGTGCTGGCAAACACGATTAAACCGATGCGGTCATAGGTGCGTTTTTCAATAAAATCGCCGATCACCTGCTTGGCGGCTTCCAGGCGGTTTTGCGGCTTAAAATCCAGAGCTGCCATGCTGCCGGAGATATCCAGCGCCAGGGCAATATCCACGCCCTCGCCCTTGACCACGTCGCGCACCTGCCCGGCTTGTGGGCGCGCCAGGCTCACAATCACCAGCGCGACGCCCGTCAGGCGCAGCGCCGGCAGCAGCCAGCGCAAGCGTATGCGCCACGCCCACCCCAGCCCAACCACCAGGCGGGTATCCGCATAACGCAAGGCGGGTTGCTGGCGCGGGCTTTTCTCCTGCCACACCTGCCAGAAAGCCAACAGCGGCAGCAACACCAGCAACAGCAGCAACCAGGGCGACTCAAAGCGCAGGTTCATCCGGTTTGGTCTCCTCCACAAAAGCGCGCCCGCGTTGAATCAAACTGGGCGCGCTTTCCCCATCCGGGACGAATCTGGCAAACTTGACCAGATCGCTCTCACTGAACATCTCCAACACAAGCGCGGCTTGCCGGGCGGGCAAATCCGTGCCTTTCAAGTCGTGCCGGATCTCCGCCGTGGTGCGTTCCAGGGCGGGGACGTGCATCTGGTTTTCCAGGTAGCGGCGTAAACAATCGCTGACCAACGTGTAATATTCCTTGTATTCACCCTTTTCCAGCAGACGCAAGCCTTCAATGCGTTCCAAATCTTGCACGGCGACCAGCCACGCCGGGCGGGTATCCGGCAGGCTGTGCGCCTCCTGGCGCTCTTTTTTGCGCCGCCGCGCCCACCCCCACCACAGCAACCCCGCCAGCGCCAGCGCAATCAACCCCGCGCCAGCCGCCCACAACCAGAAGGGCGCCGCGGACATCTCCGCCTGGGGTTTGAGGTCGCGCAACATCGTATCGCCCTCTTTTAAAACCGAGTTCACCTTGATCGTCAAAGCCGGTACGCTCTGTTCGTGGACGCTGCCTGCGTTATCGCTGATGCTAACGGAGAGGGGCGGGGTGCTGTGTTCCCCGGGGGCAAACAAAACCAGCGTGATGACAGCCCGCGTCGTGCGCGAACCGTCTGCGTTTTCTTGCGTTGTGGGGCGCGACTGGCTGCGCACCTCAAACACAGAAAACCCCTGCCACACCTGCTGCACCTGCGGAAGGATTGCCTGCGTACCAGCCGGATGGCGAACCTCCAGGGTTAATTGCAGCGGGTCGCCGACGGTGATTTCTTTTTGTTCCGCGCTCAGGCTAACGCCGGTCTGCGGCGCGGCGGCTGTCGGCGCAAGAGGTATACCTCCCGCCGTCACACTGCTATGGATGAGCGCAGCCAAACGCCCGGAGACGCCATTTCCTGCCAGCAACGCGAACGCACACAGTAAATTCAAACCCTGGCGTAGCATAGTCCCTCATCTTCGCATGCGGCGGGCGCGCAGGTGAAAGAAATTCGTCAGCGCGTTGACGTAGTCCTGCGCGGTCGAAATACGGATGTGATCAACACCCGTGCTAAGAAAGACCTGCCGTTTTGCTTCTTCCATCTGATTTACCTGTTGGCGAAAGGCTTGCTGCCAGGCGCGGCTGTCGCTATCCACCAGAACCAGGGCACCCGTCTCGGCGTCCTCCAGCGTGATCATCCCCACCCCGGCGAAGGCGCTTTCCAAAGGATCGCAAAGGTCAACTGCAATCACGTCGTGGCGGCGGTTTGCCATAAAGAGCGGCTTGCGGTACGTTTCGGGAGAAGCCAGAAAATCGGAGACCAGGAACACGATAGCGCGCCGTTTGAGGATGCGGTTGAGCGTGTCCAGCGCCAGACGAAGGTCTGTGCCGCGCCGCTGCGGCGCAAACGCCAGCATCTCGCGGATGAGGCGCAGCACGTGGCGGCGTCCCTTGTGCGCCGGAATGTACAATTCCACCTGGTCGGAAAAGATGAGCAAGCCCACCTTGTCGTTGTTGGTGGTGGCGGAAAAAGAAAGCGCAGCCGCCAATTCCGCTGCCAGGTCGCGTTTGAAGCGTTTGACGCTGCCAAAATCACCCGAAGCGCTGGCGTCCACCAGCAGCATCACGGTCAACTCGCGTTCTTCCACGTAGCGCTTTACGTAAGGCTGCCCCATGCGCGCGCTCACGTTCCAGTCAATCGAGCGAATTTCGTCCCCCGGCGCGTAGGGGCGCACTTCGTCAAACTCCATGCCCGTACCTTTGAAGATGGAATGATATTCCCCGGCAAAGCTGTCGTTCACCAACCGCCGGGTGCGGATTTCTATGCGGCGGATCTTTTTTACCAGCTCAGCGGTCAGCATACTTCACATATTGTACCAGGGTTTGCAAGGCTTTGAAGCCCATGCGTTCGTACAGACTAAACGCCTTGTGCGGGTTATCGGCATCCACGCCCAGGGCGGCAGTAGCAAGCCCGGCAGATTGAAAGGCGCGCAGCGAGGCGCTCAACAGCGCCGAAGCTATTCCCCGTCTGCGCCAGGCTGGCAGCGTGCCGATTTGTGTGATGTAGCCCTCGCGTTCTGTGGCGGTGCTGTGCACGTGATTGACCGAAAAACCGGCGATTTCGCTGCCACATAGGGCAATAAAGCTCAACGACGGGTCAAAATCCTGGCGCTGAGTCATCTGGCGTTTCCACGCCTCCTCGTCCATAAAGCGGAAATTCCAATCCTCGCGGAAGGCTTCGTTATACGCCATGCGCAGCGCCTCATCCAAATCGGGCGAGTAGGTCTGCACGCTCAATTCTGCCGGCAGGCTGGATTCCGGCACCGCCTGGCTCAAGTCGCAGCGCATGTGCTTGAAATAGCGCACCGCCACAAAGTCGTGTTCTTCCAGCAAAGCCTGTTGGATGGGCTGCCCGTCCCAACAGATGGTAGCCAGGATAGGCGGATGCTCTTCCGAGATTGGCGCGCCCGCCAGACGCTGCGCGCCGCGCACTTCTGCCCAGGTTAACAGCCATTCAGAAAGCGCCCCCCCTTGTGCCTGCGTGCGATATCGCGGATGAATGTTGCTCCACAACTCCATAATTGTGGTGGCGTGCGGATTGCCAACCACCCAAGCCGCGCCGAGCAATTCCTCCTGTGAATTCAGGATCAACAACGAATCCACTTCCGGCTCTATGACCGCGTCCTTGAACAGGTTCTCGACGTCCTGCAAGGTGGTGGTGGAGACGTTCCCCTCCGCCTCTGCCAGCGCCAGCAGCAATCCGTGCATGCGCGGCGCGTCGGCAGGCTGTGCCGCGCGGACTACATATTGGTCAACAATTGATTCATTCTTCATTGCAATATCTCCCATTCCCGATACACATCATCAAGCTCTTGCTGGCACTGGATGTATTCTTCCCCCAATTGCTGAACGACGGCGTACTCTGCCGGTGGATTTTCCAGTTGCTGAACAAGCTCGTGCAGGCGCGTTTCCAAAACGGCAATCTTGCGCTCCAGTTCATCCAGACGGGCAACGCGGCGGCGCTCTTGCGCCTGGGCGCGATTTTTGGCGGATTTCTGGGCGCTGATCTCCTGGCGGGCGGCTTTCTCCAGCGCCAGTTCACTCTGACGGGCGGCTTTCGCTTGCGCGGCCGCGCGATATTCGCTGTACGTGCTCGTAAAGACTTCCAGACGCTGGGGAACGTCAGCGCCGTTGGGCAATATCTCCCAAATTTGGGTTGCCAGGCGGTCAATCAGGTAGCGGTCGTGCGAGACGAGAATCACCGTCCCTTCAAACTCTGCTAAAACGGATTGCAACACCTCTTGGGCGGGAATGTCCAGGTGGTTGGTCGGCTCGTCCAGCAGCAACAGATTGGCGTCTTCCAGCGCCAGTTTTGCCAGCGCCAGGCGGCTGCGTTCTCCGCCCGACAGCGTCTTCACTTGTTTGAGCGCCTCGTCTCCGCTGAAGAGATAACGTCCCAAATGTTTACGAATCTGTTCCGGCAACAAGCTGGGAGAGACGCTTTCAATCTCCTGCATGAGCGTGTTTTCAGGCACCAGGGAATTGTGCGTTTGGGCAAAATAACCCACGCGCAGGCTGGCACCCAATTCCACCTCGCCGTGCAGGGGTTCCAGTTCCTCGAGAATGGTTTTCAGGAAAGTCGTCTTGCCTGTGCCGTTCGCACCGATCACAGCTGCGCATTCCAGACGCAGCAGTTCCAGGTCGGGGGCGCGAAACAAGGGGCGCCCTGCATACCCCACCAGAAGGTCTCTGGTGCGCAGCACAATGTTGCCACTGCGCTGCCAGGAACGCAGGGATAACGTCATCTTGGGCACGTAGGCTTGCGCAGATGGGTCGCGTAGGGCGTGCAGACGGCGCTGGGCTTCATCAACGCTCATCATGCTCATGGCAGTGTTGACGTCCTGACTGAGGTCAGCCCATTGGCGTTGGCGCACCGCATCGAAGCCCAACTGCTCGATGGCTTCGATCGTGCGGCTGAGCCGGCGCAGCTTACCCTTTGCCTGCACCGTGTTTTGACCGGCGATGTTGCGGCGTATGTAATCTATTTCTTTCTCCAGGCGTTCCTTCTCCGCTTCAAAAGTCATCTGGCGGCGTCTCCAGCGTTCTTCGCGTTGTTGCAAGTACGCCGTATAATTACCGCGATACACCTCAATGCGCTGCGCGTTCATCTCCCAGATCATGTTGCAGGCTTTATCAATGAAATAGCGGTCGTGAGAAACGATGAGCGCCGCGCCCTGCCATTGGCTCAAATACGTTTCCAGCCATTCCACCGCCTGGATGTCCAGATGATTGGTCGGCTCGTCGAGGATGAGCAGGTCAGGGTTGGAAAGCAGCAGGCGCGCCAGCACGGCGCGCGTTTGTTGCCCGCTGGAAAGCTGGTGTATGGGCTGCTGCCAGGCGTCCTCGCCAAACCCCAGCCCGCTAAGCACCATGCGCATCTGCAACGGGTAGGTATAGCCGCCGCGCTGGTCAAATTCAACTTGCAGCCTGCCGTAAGCCGCCAGCACTTCTTCCGTTTCCTGCGGATCGCCATCCTTGCGGCTCAGGCGCGCTTCCAAAGCTTTCAGGTCTGCTTCCATGGCGCGCAGCGCCTCAAAAGCAGACAGACATTCCTCCCACAGCGTGTGTCGCTGCGTCTCTGCCTGGGCGTCTGGCTCCCAACCACCACGCTCCTGTGCCAGGTAACCGATGCGCAGGTTGCGGGCGCGCCGCAAAGTCCCCGCGCTGGGCTGTTCCCGTCCAGAGAGGATACGCAACAGCGTCGTTTTGCCGATGCCATTGGGACCCACCAGGGCGATGCGCGCCTGCGGCGGGATGCTCAACGACAGGTCGAGAAACACGTCCTGCGCACCGTAGGCTTTACTCAAGCTGGAAGCGTTAATTAAAGTCATAAAACAAAGTCAGTTCCATTCCGCGCATACAGAAAGGCTCTCCTCGCTCGCCTGCGCGCCTTCTATTTTACCCCAAGTTTGAATTATGGTATAATCTCCGGTATGTCAAACAGAAGAATTAACTACATTGGCGTAGCCCTCGCAGCGCTCTTCGTTGTTATCGTGCTCGTCGCGGCTATTGCCTCTTTTTTCACCGTTCAATACGTGGTCAAGACCATGCAAACCTTCAAGTTGCCGGGGGTGGTCATCAATGAAAACCAGCCCAACGCCCAGCCTGCCGCTGCCGGCGACCTGCCGCCGGTTACCGCCACGGTCGTTCCTGCCGCCCCGGCTGTGGATGCCCCTCCCCCGTGGGACGGCGCCTCGCGCGTCAACATCCTTGCCCTGGGCTTGGACGCCCGCGACTGGATGCAGAGCGAAGGACCACCGCGCAGCGACTCGATGATGCTGGTGAGCATTGACCCGTTGACCAAATCGGCGGCTATGCTTTCTATCCCGCGCGACCTGTGGGTCAACGTGCCCGGTTTTACCTACGGCAGAATCAACACCGCCTACATGCTGGGCGAAGGCTCAAAGCTGCCAGGCGGCGGTCCGGCGCTGGCTGCCAAGACGGTGGAGGCGTTGATCGGCGTCCCCATCCATTACTACGCCCAAATTGACTTCCAGGCTTTCGTGGACTTTATTGACGCCATCGGCGGCGTCAAGGTCGAAGTCAAGGAAACCATTAAAATTGACATGCTCGGCAACGAACCCCTCATTACCAACAAGAAAGCCGGCAAGCGCGAAATGGGCGATAAAACCGTCAAAACCCTCAAACCGGGGGTCTGGAACATGGACGGACGCATGGCACTGGCGTATGCGCGCGAGCGTCACACTTCCGGCGGCGATTTCGACCGCGCCATGCGCCAACAGCAGGTGTTCATGGCGGTGCGCGACCGTATGCTCGAATTTGAATACTACGGCATGCTGCTCACCGATATGCCCGGCATTTACCAAAAACTCTCCAGCGGCATCCACACCAACATGTCCTTCGACGAAGCCTTCCGGCTTGGCTTATCTGCCATTGACATTCCCGTCGAAAAAATCAAGCGCGGCGTCCTCGACAAGAACTACGTAACCTTCGCCAAATCCCCCGACGGGACGCAAGACGTGCTCAAGATCCGCCCGCAGGAAATGCGCACGCTGCGCGACCAGCTTTTCACCGACGGGCAAACCGTGAGCCAGATCGCCGCCGCAGGGCTGGAATACGCCGTGCAGGCGGAACACGCCCGCATCGCCGTACAGAATGGCGTGCCCGGCAGCGATTTAGCCACCCCCGCGGCGCAGTACCTCTCCGGGTTGGGATTGACCGTCGTCCAGGGCGGCGTGGAAGAACAGACCTCTTCCAGCACCATGCTGGTGGATTACACCGGCAACCCTTACACCTTGCGTTACTTGCAGCAATTATTGAGCGTCAACGCCAACATGGTGCGCAACAAGTACGACCCCAACAGCCAGGTGGACGTAGCGATTGTGGTCGGCAACGACTGGCGCCAGCCATAAGCGCCTGCACTTCGGACGGGCTGCATCCTTCACGAGGTTCTATAAAGAGGCTGACGAAGAAGTCCTGACCTGCTTCTTGATCAGCCTCTTTTGTGATTAAGTCTCACTTTGGCTTTTCCGAGCGCCAAACCAGGCGTGGCTTTCACAGACCGTCCGGTCTGTCCTGCGCTTGTAAACTCTGGTGGCGGAAGTAAGTATTGTACAGGCTGGCGTAATGTCCGCCGCGGCGCAGCAACTGGCGATGGTCGCCCTCCTCAATAATGCGTCCGTTTTCCAACACGACGATGCGGTCGGCTGCTTTTACCGTGGAAAGGCGGTGGGCGATGAGGATACTGGTAGATTGCTTTAAATTCATTTCGATGGCTTGTTGAATTTGCCATTCGGTGAAGGGATCAATGCTGGCGGTGGCTTCATCCAGGACGAAAATTGCCGGGCGCTGCACCAGCACGCGCAGCAAAGCCACCAACTGGCGCTGACCGATAGAAAGCCGCCCGCCGCGTTCGCCCACTTCGCTGTACAACCCCTGCGGCAGGGCTTCCAACCATTCACCTCCGCCAATTTTCTCGGCGGCAGCCAGAACCTGCGCCGCGCTAGCGCCTGGGCTGGCGTACAGAATGTTCTCTAACACCGTGCCGGAAAACAGAAACGGCATTTGCGAGACAATGCCCAACTGACGACGGTACTGACTCAGCTCCAGATTGCGAATGTCTACACCATCAATCAGAATCTGCCCGGCTTGAAATTCGTAGAAGCGGGCGATGAGTTTGGCGATGGAGGATTTGCCCGCGCCGGTGTGCCCAACCAGCGCCAGGTTCTCACCCGGGGCAATGTGCAGGTCGAAATCGCTTAACACTTTTTCGGCGCGCCCATACTGGAACGCGACACCCTGGAAATCCACACTCACGCCGCGCTCGCGCGCCGGGGCGGGCTGGCTGGCGCTCTGTTTCACCTCCGATTCGGCGTCAATCAAGGCAAAAACGCGTTCAGCGCACGCCAGCCCAGATTGGATCTGCGCCCAGAAGCCGGTTATTTCCACCACCGGCGCCCAGAAACGGTCCACGCTCATCAAGAATAAATACAGGCTGCCAGCGCTGATGACGCCCCCCAGCGCCTGGGCGCCGCCGGCGATCACGATGGCGCCCATCGCCATACCGGAAAGGGCGTTGACCGTCGGATAGACGCCCGCCAATACCAATCCGCGTTTCAGGTTCACGCGGTAAGACATGCGATTGGCGGCTTCAAATTCGGCGTAAATACTGGCTTCCTGGCGGAAGTTCTTGGCGATGGCAATCCCGCTGACGGTTTCTTTGATGGCGGCGTTGACGTTGCCCATGGCGCGCATCCCTTGCTGCGTTACGCGCCGGGCAAAATTGCGGTAGATGCGGGCGACAAAATACAGCGGCGGCAGAAACGCCAGCAGCAGCAGCGCCAGTTTCCACTCAATTGAGAATAAAAAGACGGTCAACAGCAGCGCCTGGCACACCTCCGTAACCAGGTCGGTGATGAGCACCACGATTTGTCCAAACTCGCGCGTATCCGACGTGATGCGCGAGACGATGCGCCCGGAAGAAAAACGGTCGAAGAAAGCCAGGTCGTGCTGGATGGAACTGTGAAAAGCGTCCACGCGCAGGTCCATCATCACTCCGCCGATGACGCGCGCCGTCAGGCGGCGGCGCAGCCAGTTGCCGCCCCAATCAAACAAACCCGCAGCCAGGATGACGCCGACGAGCAGGAGAATCCGCCCATCGAGCTTGCCCAAAGCGGAGCCGGTGAGCAGGTCCACGCTGCGGCTGACGGCGATGGGCAGCAACGCGCCGCTGACGGAGAGCAGCGCCAGCATGACCCCGATAAAAATCATCCGCCGCCGGTAGGGCTTGAAATAGCGCGCGATGCGTCGCACCAGCAAGCGGTCTTCGTACTGGCGGTCATATTCTTCTACGCCTAAACTTTCAAAAAATCCCATAGTCTGTCTCGTCTTGTCTGCTAGCTCACGCGAGCGTTAGACCAGGTATAAAAACCGTCCGGTCTGTATTGCGAATTACTGGTCTCCCGCGCTGGCAAAAATGCGCCGGTAAGCGGGGGAGATGCGCAGCAACGTCTCATGGCTGCCCTGCGCTTCAATGCTGCCATTGCGCAGCAGGATGATCAAATCTGCCCAGCGAATTTGGGAGAGGCGATGGGTGATCATCAACGTCGTGCGCCCGCGCGCCGCGTTGTAGATGGCGCGCTGAATCTTGTCCTCTGTGTCGCTGTCTATGGCGCTGGTCGAATCGTCCAGAATGAGGATGGCAGGGTCGGTGAGGAAGGCGCGTGCCAGGGCGATGCGCTGGCGTTGCCCACCGGAAAGCGTTACGCCGCGCTCGCCGATGACAGTCTGGTAGCCGTCTTCCAGGTTGAGGACGAAATCGTGCGCCTGGGCGGCTTGGGCGGCGGTTTCAATTTCAGATGAGGCAGCGTCCTTGCGGCTAAAAGCGATGTTATCCAGGATGGAGCGCGAAAACAAAAAGATGTCTTGTTCTATGATTGATATTTGTGAACGCAAATTTTCCAGGTTCCAATCGCGCACGTCCACCCCGTCTCTGAGCACCAGCCCGCGGCTCACGTCCGAAGTGCGGTTGAGCAGCTTGGCGAGCGTGGTTTTCCCCGTTCCGGTCTGTCCGACGATGGCGACCGTCTGCCCCACTTTGACCTTGAAAGAGATCCCGCTTAAAACCGGCGAAACAGAGCCATCGTAGGCAAAGCTAACGTCGCGAAATTCAATTTCGCCGCCCATCCGCGTCGTGTAACCCTTCTCGTTTTGATCCAGTTCCGTTTTGCGATTCATGATTTCCAGGATGCGCCGCGCCGAAGACATTCCCAGGGCAACCTGGGAATATGCGAATTGCCCGGCGAAGATGGGAAAGCCAAACATCAACAGCAAGCCAAAATATCCCACCACCTGCCCGATGTCTAGCACACCCTGTTGGTAAAGCAGCATGGCGTGCAAAAACCCGCCCGCGTTCGTTAGCGCCAGCAGCAGGAGGGGTGTGAAGCGCGCCTCTACGTCGCCTTGCTTGACGTACACGTCGCGAAAACGGCGGTTGGCAGCGACGAAACGCTCTTCTTCGTTGCGCTCCTGGGCGGCGCCCTTCACCGTTTCAATGCCATCAATGGCTTCGGTGATGCGCGTGTTCAAGTCGCTGAACGCCAGGCGCACCTCATCCGAGACGGGGCTTAAGTCGCTCAAGTAACGCCACAGGGAGAACGCGTAACTGATCAGGAAAAACGCCGGCGCTGCCACCAGGGCAGGGTGATAGCCGAAAGCAGCCACGGGCGGCATGATGAGAAAAGAAGCCGAGCCAACCACCAGGTTCAAACCGGGGTTGAACATCAAGTTAACTTCGCGCACGTCGTTGGTGGCGCGCGCCATGGTATCCCCCACCGGCTGCAAGCTATGAAAAGTCATGCTTTTCCCCAGCAGGCTGGTGTACAGTTCGTCGCGGATGTCGCGTTCCATTTTCTGGGAAATGAATTCAAAACTACTGTTGCGTCCCAATTGAAGGACGCCGCGCGCCAATTGCGAGGCGGCGATGAGCGTGGCGTACAACACCAACGAATTTTGCGCCAGAAGGACGTCGTTAAATATGCGCCCGATGAGCACCGGTTGCACAGCCGCCACAGCGGCGTTCAACAACGCGCACAACAATGCCGAGGCAAAGATAAACCAGTAGCGCCGGGCGTGGCTGAGAATCCAGCGCGCTGCGCTGCTGCGTTGCGTGTGATAGCGATCGGGCAGCGTAAATTCCGAATAAGAGTTGAGGTTTGCAGCAGACATATCGTTTAAGCATACCACAAAAACGCGCCTTTGGCGCATTTCGGTGCTGTCGCTCAACGCCCCGCTGCTTGCAGCAAGGCACGCCCTATTTGCTGCGCCTGTAAGCGCGTCCCGTCTTCTAAGACCAACGCCAGGGCGAGAGAATGCTCCTGGGGAGGGAGCGTGCCAGCCAAAACCCAGACGAAATGCGCAGATTCTTCGTGCGTTTCCAGGCTGATTTCCCACCTGCCTTGCTCCTGGTGGGCAGTGGAGAGGATCTGCTTAACCGTCGTGGGAGCCAGGGAAAACGGCTGCCGGTAAACCGGGTCGTCTTGGGCGGGGATTTCCTGCCAGCCAGATTGAGGCGTCTGGAACGCCAGGGCGAGACGTGGAGCAGGCGAAACCCCGCCGTTGTTTAGCACTGCGGCAAGCATCGCCACATCGAGCGGGCTGGCGCGGCGTTGTTCGCCGTCCTCCTGGGCGGTGAGGTCTGCCAGTGCCTGCGCCAGGGTTGGCGTGCCCTCTTGCGCTGCGGGGAACGCATACCTGCCTAGCAAGGGACGGTTGAGCAGCGGAAAATCGGGGGCGTGAATCAACCAGCGCCAATCCTGCTCCAGGCGGTTTGGATCGTAGCCGGGCTGAGAAACCAGGGCGAGAATCTCGCCGCTGTGCGCGTCCATCAAAATCAATGCGCCGCGCTGCTGCGCCATGCGCGAGTCTGCGTCACGCTGGCAGGGCAGGTGTACACTCAGGCGCACGTCCAGCCCCGGCGGCGGGTAGCCGGTGAGGACGTGCTGCTGCCACACCAGCCAGGCAGGCGCGCCGCGCACGCCGCGTAAATATCCGTCCAGGGCTGCCTCCAGCCCCGCCTGACCATAGACGGCGTGGGTGTACCCCAACACCGGCGCCAAGGGAGGGTAATCGTAGACACGGCTGAAATTACCCGCTCCGCCGCTCACGTCCGTGTGAGTCAACGGCGCGTGGCTGCGCGCCAGCACAGAACCGCGCCGCACGTACAGGTCAGCCAGAGAGCGGCGGGCGTTATCGGTGCGTTCCAACAGCGCCGGAGCGCGCAGCACGCCCCACCACAAGGAAAGCCCTGCCAATGCCGTAAAGCCCGCCAAAAGCAAAACGAAGATCGCCGGAATCCGCCGCGCCGCCGCGCCAGGTTCTCTTTGCGCTGCAGGCGGCGTGGCGCTGACGTACAACAAGATCAGCAATTCCACAAACGAGGTGAGCAAGGACGAGCCGCCGTAAGACATCAACGGCAGGGTTATGCCTGTGAGGGGCAGCAGGCGCAGGTTACCGCCGATAATGACGATGGCTTGCACGCCAACCAACGCGCTGATGCCAGCAGCGGCGTACATCTGAAACGCAGAGGCGGCGCGCTGGGCGGCGCGCAGCCCGCGCTGCACCAGCAAAGCGTACACAGCCAGGGCAGCCACGCCGCCAAGCATACCAAATTCTTCCGCCAGGGCGGCGAAGATAAAATCTGAATGCGCCACGGGAACCAGGCGCGGATGCCCCAAGCCAATGCCGCGCCCCAGCACGCCGCCGTTGGCAACCGCCATGAGCGATTGCACCACCTGATAGGAACGCCCGCTGGGGTCTTGCCAGGGGTTTAACCAGGCGTCCACGCGCAAACGCACCACGTCAAAAAGGGCGTACCCTCCCATTCCAGCCGCCAGCAGAAAAACGGCGCTAAAGACGATCACGCGCTTGCGCCCGGTTGCCAGGTAGAGCATCAAGGCATACAGAAACAGAAAGACAGACAACGTGCCCAGGTCGCGCTGAACGAGCAGCAGGGCCGCGCTGAGGACGGTGAGGACAAACAATTGCACGAGTTGAGAGAGAAAAGCCGCGCGGTTGTGGGTAGCAGGCGCACTGTCCTGCTCTGCCAGGTAAGCAGCCAGGTAGACCACCAGCAGCAATTTGAGCGGTTCGGAAGGTTGGAAATAAACCTCTCCCCAGCCCAGCCACAGGTTCGGACCGGCGCCCTGCGGGTTAGAACCAAACACCAGCGTCAGACCGGTCAACGCCAGACCGCTCACCAACCACACGGTTTTGTGGCGCGGCAGACTGTCTAATGCGCGGCGCAGCCAGTCTGGGTGGCACAGCGCCGCCCAGACCAGCCCGGCGCAAATTGCATACCACAGCGCCTGACGCAGCCCAAACGCGGGGTACAGGCGGCTGATCATGAGCATTCCCCAGCCGGATAACAACGCCGCCCCAGGCAATAGGTAGGCGTCGTGCCCGGGCAGGCTGCGCTGGATTTGAGAATATACCAGGCAGGTCATTCCCAGCCACACGCCAAACACGCCCCAAGGCAGCCAGACCAGCTGCCCCACCAGAGCAGCGAGCGCGCCGGCGCGCACGGCTGGCGCCAGAGTCAGCGCCAGCGTACACGTCAATAAAAATAAACCCGCCAGAAGGAGCAGGCGTTTTTCCACTTTTCGCCAGAGTCTACGGAAGATATTTCTCTACCAACAATTTCAGCTTCGCCCGCGCGCTGGGGTGCACACCGCTGGGATGCGTGATGACGGCGTCTTTCAATGCGTGATGATGTTCACAATCGCGCTGCGCGTCGAAATCCTTGACCAGGTTACGCACGGCTTGCTGGGCGTTGGCTGTATTCTGAGTCAACACGCGAATCACCATCTCCACCGTTACCGGCTCTTCACTGAAATGCCACACGTCGTAATCGGTTACGTGCGCCATGACGGCGTAACACATCTCCGCCTCGCGCGCCAGGAAGGCTTCCGGGGAGGTCGTCATGCCGACCAGGGACATGCCCCAGGCGCGGAAGACGTTCGATTCGGCGCGCGTCGAAAAGCGAGGTCCCTCGATGGTGATAAAAGTGCCGCCTTTGTGAACGGTGGCGCCAGTCTGTTTGACCGCTTGAAAGAGCATCTCCGAAAACGGCAGACAAAACGGATCGGCGACCCCGACGTGCGAAACCAACCCCTCCTCAAAGAAAGAGCGCTTGCGCTCGCGCGTGAAATCAAACAACTGGTCGGGGACGACGATGTGCCCGGGAGCGTAATCTTCGCGCAGGCTGCCGCAGGCGCTGATGGAAACGACGTGTTTCAGCCCCAGTGTTTTCAGCGCATAGATGTTGGCGCGCGAGTTTACCTCACTGGGCGATATGTGATGTCCGATGCCATGCCGCGCCAGGAATGCGACCGGTTTGCCTTCCAGCAATCCCGTTACGATCGGCGCACTGGGCTTGCCAAACGGCGTGGAAATGTCGTGTTCTTGCGTATCTTGCAAATCTGGCATGGAATATATGCCAGAGCCGCCAATTACGGCTAAGATGGGTGTATTTTGCATAAGTCTGTATCCCTCAGCGAAATTAGCCGCCCTTTAAAAAGGCATCTAAAGCTTCCTTGCTGATGCGGTAAGCGTTGCCGATTTTACGCGCCTTCAAATCGCCAGTTTGAATGGCAGCCATAACGTCCTCTTCGGAGACTTTGAGCACCTGGGCGGCTTCAGCCGGGCTGAGAATATCCGGCACAGCTGCCGCGCCAGGTTTGGCGGCTGCTGGTGCTGCGGCGGCTGCCTGTTGACCGCTGAGAGCCTGCGTCATAACGTTGCCAATGCTCATACCAGCCCCAATTCCAGCCGTCAAGCCTGCACCGCCGCTGGGATTGCGCGCCGCTTCGCGCATGGCGTCCGCCGCCTGGAGTTGGGTGTACATCTCCACGCTGAGCAAACCCAGGTCGCGCAGTTCCTCGGCAGATTTGGCGGAGGGGCGCAGGTTGGTGATGTAAAAGCTCTTCAAAGTCAAGCCCAGTGCCTGAAAATCGTCCTGCGTTTTGGCGCGCACCGCTGCGCCCAATTCTTCGGTCATGCTCAACAATTCCGGTACGGTTTTAAACGAGGTCGTGGTCATTACGTCCTGCAATTTGGAGAGCATCATGCTTTTCAACCGTTCTTCGATGTCGGTGGTGCGATACACTCCCTGCGCGCCGACGATCTGAGTAACGAATTGCTGCGCATCCGCCACCTGAAAACCGTACGTACCAAAGCCGGTCATCAACTGCACGCCAAAACCCATGCCGGGCGTTTCCACGACGATGGGTTGGGACGTACCCCATTTGCGGTCGGGGAATTCACGCATGCACACGAAATACACTTCCGCAGTGAAGGGTGAGCGGTCGTTGAAGGCTTTGCCGATCAGGTCAATTAATTTTGGCACGTTGGCGGTGGCGATGGTGTGCTGCCCGGGACCAAAAACGTCCAGCGCGCGCCCGCTGCGGAAGAAAATCGCCCGCTGCGACTCGCGCACGATGACTTGTGAGCCAATGCGGAAATCCCCGGGTCCGTCTTCGGGGAAGCGCCGCACGATTTCGTCTTTCATTTCGCTTGCATATTCGATGACGTCAAAAATTCTAGCCATTTCTTACCTCCTGAATTGAGTATACGCAGAAGTCTCGCGTTGGTTAACCTATTGCGCCGAAGGGACGATATCCGCAGCGGCGGAGGGAGTTTCCCCGACGATCACGTCGCGGCGTTTGTTGAACGTCTCCACACATTGGGTGGCAAGCGCAACCAGGCTGCGGATGGCAGCGGGCAGACCGTCCGTGCCAATCGCGGCTTCGATGTTATCCAGTGCACCGCTGATCTCATCTGCCAGCCCCAACAGGGCTGCGTCAAATTGATACAGGCGCGCCAGTTCGGTTTCGTTGATCTTGACTGCATCAAACAGGCTGGAATAGCCATACGTAGCGTTGCGCACGCGGTCTATGAAAGTGCGCAGCTTGACCGCCGCACCCTCGATTTCGTCCATATATGCCAGCCCGCCCTGGTTAAGGATCTCCTTTTGCAGCGCTGATGTGCGCTGCCACAAGGCTTCGAAATCGGCGGCGATCTTTTCGCGTAACAACTTATCGGCGTCGCGCCGCGCCTGGCGTTCTAAATACCCATGAAAACCGGGGATTTTGCTCAATATTTGCTTGAGCGGGTCCTGGTCATGGAGCACTTTGCCAAAGAAATCGGTCATTTTAGCCTCCTTATGAAGTGGACAGATGAGAGTTGAATCGCTTCCGGTTCATCCCGCCGCACACCCGGGCGCGGCAGAGATGGTAAGACCTGTCGTGTGGTATTTTATGTACCTCGCACTACCGTTAATTATAGCCTGAGTCATGCCTGGAAGCAATAATAAAAGCCAGTTCGGAGCTAGAATGGCTGGAGATTGCCATTCAATCACTTTTTATTCCTCTGTGCATATAGTGGTCGTAAACCTTGCAGACCGCCAGCGATTCGCGCTCGCTCAGATAGGTTCAGCTAACGCGCCAAACCTGACCATTTTTAACCCATCCTAAATAAAAAAGCCTTGACAAATTCTTGAAATCAACGTAAAATGAACGTCGTACAATATTGAATATAATTCAGTTATATACATCGTTCATATATAAACGGAGTAAAGATGGATTTAAACAAACCAACCAGCAGGACGGAGCGAAAAAAAGAGGACACGAAACAAAAAATCATTAACGTAGGCATGCGATTGATCCGCGACCAGGGTTTGGAAGCGACCACGATGGAGCAAATTGCCGCAGAAGTGGATATCGCCAAAGGCACGCTGTACAATTACTTCCCCGTCAAAGAAGCCATCCTGGACGAGTTTATCAAGCGCAGGTTTATCGAACAAAGCGCCGAGTGCATCGCTGCATTACAAAAACTCCCCGACACGCGCTCCCGTCTGATTTGGATGTTGGAATTTCTGCTACAAGGAGTGCAGACGCAGAGCAAAATCTTTGAGAAATACGTCATCTACCGCATGCAAAGCCTGGTTTCTTTCCAGCAGGACGACAGCGAGAAAAGCGGATTTTACGTGTTGATCCACGAAATCGTCCGCCTTGGACAACCCAACGCTGAAATCTGTCGCGATTTACCCCTCGACGTACTGGAAGACCTGGTTGAATTTATTTTTATCGAAATTGTAATGCAGTATTATCTCCATCCAGAGACCTTTGACGTCCACGCCACCGTCGAACGTTACGTGGACCTGTTTTTGAATGGAGTAAGCTACCAACCGTAACATGGAGGAATCATGACAACACCAACGACTATGGACAACGCCACAAGAAGGCGCGAAACCGTGCGCTGGGCAGTGAAAATTTTCGCCTCATTGCTCATCTACGGAGGTATTATATTCCTCTCCGCCGGCAGGTTAACCTGGACGGGAGGGTGGATATTCCTGGGTGTGTCCGCTCTGCTGCAACTGCTGAGCGGCATCGTGTTGCTCGCCCGCCAGTCCGATTTACTCGCCGAGCGCGCCCAGGTGCGCGCCGGTACGAAAAGCTGGGATCGTCTGCTCGCCCCCCTGGTCGCCTTAATTGGACCCCTGGCGATCGTGGTCGTTGCCGGACTGGACACTCGCTTTGCCTGGAGCACACCGCCCGGCGCCGTCTGGCAGGCTTTGAGCGCCGTGCTGGCGTTTGGCAGCGGTGTCTTCGTGCTGTGGGCGATGACGACCAACGCCTTTTTTTCCTCAACCGTGCGCATCCAGGAGGAGCGCGGGCACAGCGTGGTAAACCGCGGTCCCTACCGCATCGTACGCCACCCAGGTTACTTTGGTTCCGTGATCTTTGACCTGCTCGCTCCGCTGATGCTGGGTTCAATGTGGGCGTATCTTCCGGCTTTGCTCACCATCGCGCTGATCTTTGTGCGCACCGCCCTGGAAGACCGCACCCTGCACGCCGAGCTGCCCGGTTACGCCGAATATTCTGCCAGCGTGCGCTGCCGCTTGATCCCCGGTGTGTGGTAGAGCAAGACAAAAAGTTTGAGTATTTATTGTGCGAAGGAAGTGTAAAAATGAGTAACAACCAACCCATTTCAAGTGAATATTTTGCAAAGCGTTTCGTGGCGCTTTGTTTACGCAGTGGATTGTCCGGTTTTCCCAAAGACGACACAGACCAACACATTTTATTAAAAAGTGTCGTCCTGACCCTGGATAAATCCGCCGTCTTTACGGAAAAAGAAATCAACGCAAAGTTGGACTACTGGATCACCCAGGTCAGCCAGATCAAGGAGATGGATCATGGCACGCTGCGGCGTTGGCTGGTGGATGCCGGCTACCTGACCCGCGACAAAGGCGGTACGTCCTACCAGGTGTGCGTCGCGCCGCGCCAGCAGTTTTTTGACAGCACGGTGGAAACAATTGACGTTATAGAAGTGATCAACGCCGCGCGTGCTGAAATCGAGCGCAAGAAAAGAGAATACATGGAAAAATCTGCCTCGCAAGCCAAAGGCAATAAACTGGAGAAATGACATGCAAAGCTTACAAAGTCGTCTATTAATTTTCGCCATAGAGAACAGCCATTTGCTGCCTTTTATGCCAAAAAGAACCACCCGCGTGGACTGGAACACGTCCATCCCAGACCTGCGCCAGGAAGTGGATCTATCCTCCAGCCGCATGGGTAAGCTGCCCGCTGGGATTGAGGTTTCAGGCGTGCAGATAGGTACGCTCTCTGCGGAGTGGGTGATCCCCTCCCAAACGCCGCGGGACAAAGCCATCCTTTACTTTCATGGCGGGGGGTACGTAACCGGTTCAAGCCGGGCGCACCGCTCCATCGTCGCCAAGTTTGTCGTCGGCAGCGGCGTAGGCGCGCTGGTGATGGATTACCGCCTGGCGCCCGAACACACCTACCCTGCCGCGCTCGACGATGCGCTCGCCGCCTATGGCTGGCTGCTGGAGCAGGGTATTTCTCCCTCTCGCATTGTGTTCGTCGGAGATTCGGCTGGCGCAGGGCTGTGCTTAGCCGCGCTGCTTGCCGTGCGCGACCAGGGCATCCCCCTTCCCGCCGCGGCTGTGGCGCTCTCTCCCTGGACGGACTTGAAGAACACGGACGAATCGAAAATGACAAATTACAAACGCGATAAAATCTGCTGGCGCGGCTCGCAGGAAGTGTTTAGCAAATATTACGCCGGCGACCACGACCCTGCCCTGCCGTACATATCCCCCTTGTTTGGGGACCTTGCAGGTCTGCCACCGATGCGTCTGTACGTAGGTGGGCACGAACTCATGCTAGACGAAGTGGTGCAATACGCCGAGAAAGCCAAAGCCGCTGGTGTGGACGTTAAACTAACGATTGGGGAAGGCTTGTTTCATTGCTACCCCGCCGTTGCGCCCCTCTTCCCCGAAGCCACGCAGGCAATGGACGAGATTTGCGCCTTTATCCGCCAGCGCCTCAACGGCTGACCCAAGCAGTGTATTCTCAATAAAAAAGTGTGCAGGGCACGCAGAATTTCTTCTGCGTGCCCTGTGTGTTCTTGCTACGGTTTCCTGCCCGGCAGCACCCTTACCTCGTCGTCGTCTCCTGGATGAATTGCTCCAGCTTCTGATTTTCCTCGAAGGTCAA
>CAZGDA010000024.1:0-29008 GCA_964524425.1 uncultured Anaerolineaceae bacterium
TATGTCTATTCCGCTTAAACCTTTGGGAAATCGAGTCGTGATTGAGCCGATTGAAGAAGATGAAAAAACAGCAGCGGGTATTTATTTACCGGAAAACGCCAAGGAAAAGCCGCAACGTGGTACGATTTTAGCCGTTGGTCCCGGGGAAAGGGATGAAAGCGGCAAACGCATCCCGATGGACGTCGAAGTGGGCGACCAGGTTTTATTTGCAAAGTATGCCGGTAACGAAATCAAACTGGACGGCAAAAAATTGCTCATCATGCGCGAAAGCGATTTGTTAGGAACAATAAAAACCCAGAAGAAAAACCGTGCCGAGGAGCAGGCTTAACCGTTCACCCTTATTTTGAACGGAATGCATTATCCCTTTGGACAGAAAAAGATGACCGTGAACTGTTTGTCATTGATGCCGAAAGCAGTATTCCTCACCAGGAAAGAACGCAGGCTCACCGAGTTAGCAGGGTCATCAACTAGAAAATAACTGTTATTAAAGAGAATACACACGAAAGTTGAAGGAGAAAATAAACTTATGGCAAAGCAATTGCAATTTTCTGAAGAGGCGCGCCGCAGTTTACAGCGCGGCATGGATATTTTAGCCAACGCCGTCGTAACGACGCTTGGACCGAAAGGGCGCAACGTGGCGATTGACCGCAAGTTTGGCTCGCCCACCATCACCCACGACGGCGTTACTGTGGCAAAAGAAATTGAACTGGAAGACCCGTTTGAGAATATGGGCGCCCAGCTTTTGAAAGAAGCCGCCACCAAGACAAACGACATCGCTGGCGACGGTACGACTACGTCCACTGTGCTGGCGCACGCCATGGTTTCTGAAGGAATGAAGAATCTGGCAGCCGGTTCTAACCCCATGCTGTTGAAACTGGGGATTGAAGCCGCCACCCGCGCCGCCTCGGAGGCGATTTTCAAACAGGCGATCAAGGTTGAAACGAAAGAGCAAATTGCGAACGTGGCTTCGATTTCTGCGCAGGACCGCAAGATCGGTGAATTGATTGCGGACGTGATGGACAAGGTTGGCAAAGACGGCGTCATCACTGTGGAAGAATCGAAGGGTCTGGAATTTGAAACCGAGTACGTTGAAGGTATGCAGTTTGATCGCGGTTATATCTCGCCTTACTTCATCACCGATTCTGAAAACATGGAAGCCGCCATCAGCGAAGCGTACATCCTGGTCTATGAAAAGAAGATTTCTGCTGCGGCAGACATCGTTCCCGTATTAGAAAAACTGGTGCAGATTGGGCGCCGCGAACTGGTCATCATCGCTGAAGACGTTGACGGCGAAGCCCTGGCGACCCTGGTGCTGAACAAGCTGCGCGGTATGATCAACGTGTTGGCAGTCAAAGCCCCCGGCTTTGGCGCCCGCCGCAAGGCGATGTTGCAGGATATTGCTGCGTTGACCGGCGCGACGATGATTTCTGACGACATCGGGCGCAAACTGGAAAGCGTTACCGTGGCTGACCTGGGACGCGCCGAGAAGGTCGTTTCCAGCAAAGACGATACCACCATCATTGGCGGCAAAGGCAATGAGAAGGACATCAAAGGTCGCATCGAACAGATCCGTGTGGAAATTGACAAGAGCACCAGCGACTACGATCGTGAAAAACTTCAGGAACGCCTGGCGAAATTATCCGGTGGTGTGGCTATCATTCGCGTTGGTGCAGCCACCGAAACGGAATTGAAAGAAAAGAAGCATCGTGTGGAAGATGCGCTTTCGGCTACCCGTGCAGCCGTTGAAGAAGGCATTGTGCCCGGCGGCGGCGTGACCCTGGTGCGCGCCCTGGATACGATCCGCGATTTGAAAGTCAACGGCGGTGATGACGTCCAGATCGGCGTCAATATCGTCAAGAAGGCGCTGGAAGTGCCGCTGCGTATGATTGCCGGCAACGCAGGCGTGGACGGCGCTGTGGTGTTGGATAGCATTCGTCGCATTCAGGTGGATAAGAAAAACAGCAACTACGGTTACAACGTCATCTCGAATGAATACGAAGACATGGTCAAATCGGGTGTGATTGACCCGGCGAAGGTAACTCGCGGCGCTTTGGAGAATGCAGCCTCCATCGCAGCCATGATCTTGACCACTGAAGCTCTCATCACCGACATCCCCGAGAAGAAGGCGCCCGCTGCGCCTCCTATGCCGGAGTACTAAACCGCGGATGTGCTAATAGCAAAACCTCCCGAAGTAACCCTTCGGGAGGTTTTTTTATTATTCCTCTGTGAGGTTAGGCAGCTCTGTGCCTGGTCCGTATTCAAACGCGTCTGCCCAGGGCATGTAGTGGGTGGTAAATTCGTCGTTGAAGGCGAACTGTCCGTTTTTATACACACTGCGCGTTACGGCAACGTCAGCGCCTTGCACAGCCCAATCCACCTGTTTTATTTCTCCGGCGGGCAGTTCTGCGTTTTCTATATAGCGCGCTGCGGGGGGATCAACCAGGTTGGTTAAACCGCTGGTCTGCCACTCTACGTTGCGCCCGTCTGGCGTGGAATAAAATTTCCAGGTCAGGGTGCGCGCCGAGGCGTTGACGTAGGTTTCCATGAGGATCCAGTATGGACTGTCGTTGGTGAATTTAAAATCCACCACGGGCACGAACACGGTTGCATCCAAACCTGCCAGGTCTGGATCAACTGCAGCACCGGCGGTGTATTCGTAATAAGAGACGCGGTAGGCGTGTGGGTGGCGCTCCGCAATGGGAAAACCGCCGAAGAAAGCCGTGCGGAACAGGGTGGTGCTGACCTGGCAAACTCCCCCGCCCACACCCTTGATGGTACGGTCGCCATAAATAATCCACGCCTCGGCGTAGCCGTTATCCAAATCCACGCTGCCCATCACTGAAGCCATGGAAAACGTCTCCCCGGGTGCCACCAACACGCCGTGGAAATGGCTGGCGGCGGTAGTGATGTTCTGGATGCGCCCGGCGTCTGACCCATAGAAATACGAAGTATAGGAACTGATCAATTCTGTGATGCCCATTTCCTCAGCGGTGGCTTTGTCTGTGTGACGCGGGTTGGTTATATCCAACGCCATGGCAACGTTGTGCTGCCCGGCGCGTAGTTGTTCGTTGATGGATTGCAGCGTCTTCTCTACGACCAGATTGCGCCCCACGATCGCCGGTTGGATGACATCCAACTGGCGGGTTTCATCGTTGAAGATGTAGCGGGCGTCTTGCGGGCTGCGCGTTACTTTGCTGGCAATATCTTGCAGCAGCGGGCGCAGCCGCTCTACGTCCACTTTTACCTGGTATTGATCGCCCTGGGCAGAACTGATGCGCTGGACGACAAGCATTTGCGCCAGGTCCTGCTGTTTGACCTGCCAGGGACCGGCATCGCCTGGTTGTGTGTTGGGCAGGCTCAGGTTCAGCGGCGCGCTGAGAATGCGCCGCGCAATGTCTGCCTCTGCGCTCACGTCCATTACGGCTGGTTTTTGCTCAAGGACTGCCATAGGCACAAAGCCGCTTTGCATTTTAATCAGTTGGGCGCGCAACGCGATGAGCGTGGCAGGAATGTCCACGGAGCGCCCTTCCTGGGCAGGTTGGACGATGACTTCCATACCGCGCAACACCAGAGAAGCCTCTATGGTGGGTTTGTCTATTTCTGCCGCGATGCGTTTGAGATATTCGTAAGCAACACGTTCATCCAGGACGTACACGGGGGGCAGGTTTACCCCAAAATACCACGCCTCGAATTGCTGTGAAACCTGGGAGAGGATGTCCCCCTGGCGCCCCCATTTCAGGGCTTGCTGGATGGATTCAGAGCGGTTGAGGACTAAACCCAGCTCGTCTGGTCTGGCAATCCAGGTGCGTTGGTCGTATTGAAGACCGATGAGGGCTTCACGTGGAAAACGAACGTTTTCTGCCAGTGTGTCACTCGCCGGGGCTGAGCGCAAACCGGAGAGGTCTATATCCGCGACAGAAACTCCGGGGTATATTTTATTAGCGTATGCCATGCGGAAGGCAAACACAAACAGGAACAAGCCGAAAAGAAAGAGGAGAACTCCACCCGTCAGCATGAGCATCCCTTGCGCCAGCCAGTGCATCTTTTTCGGTGCAGGTGGGTTGGGATTTTTAGGACGGGCGTAGGAAGAAATCGGTCTGCGCTTTACAGTCTCTTTACGCATAAGTCCATTTGGCGAGGGATGTCATTGGGATACAGGCTCAAAGGAAAGGAAGATCAAGTCGGGAGAGCTTGCTAATTTAAGCAATATTTGTATATTATTGTAAACAGTGGTTTCCTGGCGCGGTTCCGTTTTTTGTCCAGCCAGTTTTCCCAGGCTGGCGTAAAACCAGGCGTTGCCTTTTTCCCAATCCGGTGCAATCAGTTGAATCATCTGTGTCATATATTTCAGATTTTTGTCCAGCAACTCAGGGTTATCCCGGGCGAGAAAGGCGATAATGACGGCTTTGCTGATGTTTTGGGCTGGTCCGGCTATCTGCACGGCTGCGACGCCGTTGGACGATTTTCCCATGTAGCGTTCTGTTTCATTTTTCAAATTAATTTTCTCAAAGGAAAAGCCGGACGTTTCGTAGGTGGATTGGATTTGCGCATAGGTAACCCCAAGTCCGTTGTTCTGGGCTGCCTCGGCGGGAGATTGAGGAGTAGGGGTTGGTTTCGGTGTGGGAGTTGGAACAGGGGTATTGGTTGGCTTGGGTGTTGGTTTGGTCTTTTTTGCGGTGCTGTCGGGCGCATCGGAGGATTGAAGGGAAAAAGCCAGCTCCCGGATTTGGGTGGAGAAAAAACTACCTACCCCAAATAGGGCAATACAGATGACAACCAGCACTCCAACTAAAATTGCATCTCGCCGTTCACTTTCTTTTCGTTTGCTAGGTTTTTCTTCCATTTTTTCTCTATATAATCCGTCGTGGTGCGTTTTGGAATAAAGACCAGCGTAGTCTTTTCACTATTGCGTTGCAAGGATTATACCAGGTGCGCGGTTTATCCTCCTAAGGCGGCAAGCATGGCGTCAATTTCTTCCTGGCTGAGTACTTTCTCGGCTTTGGGGGCTTCACCCTTTCCTGTAGACTCAGGTTTTGGCGTTTTGGCAAGACCTGGCTTAGGCGGCGGTCCGTCTGCGATTGGCTCGTCTTCAGACATGGCTGCCAGCAAAGCGTCCAACTCCGCCTGATCAATGTCGGTGTCTTCTGCCTCTGGTTCGGCGGGTTTCGCGGCAGCCAGGGCTTGTACTTCTTCGGGGGTGTCGGCGAAGACCTCGTTGTCAGCGAAGCCAGCCAGCAGGGCGTCCAAGGCTGCCTGGTTCATTCCCGCGCCCGAGTCAGTTGTATCCTTCGTAGCTATGGAAATCAACGTTCCCAGTAAATTGTCCAGTTCGGTTTGATCTATTTGCATGGAAGGGGCAGGAATGAAATTCTCGTCTGCCGCGGGAGCGGAGTCGTTTATAAATTCCAAATGAGGCAGGCGCGGGGTATTGTTCGGTTGGGTATTTCCGCTGTTGTCCGAATCCTGCGCAAGCAAAGCGTCCAGTTCTGATTGGTCAATTTCCATTGAAGGAGTGGTGTGCTTCTCCTGGGGCGCGTTGTGCGCCTGCTCTGGCACAGGCACGTCTTCTTCGCGATTGGAAAAGCTGGCGAGCAGGGCGTCTAAATTTGCCTGGCTGATGTTTTCATTCTGCATAACAAGACTCTCGTCCTTGATTATAAGTTTACCACAGATTAACGTTATGTAAAATATAAAGAGGGGGAGAAAAATTCAGTTATAATGAAACCATTATGCAGATAGAGGTCGTTTCTTTATCCCACGTGTACTCGCAACCTAAAAGGACGTTTCAACCAGCCGTTCAGAATATTAATCTGCATATTGATTCGGGAGAATTCGTTGCCCTGCTGGGACCGAGCGGATGTGGGAAATCTACCTTGTTGCGAATTCTGGCAGGCTTGTTATACCCCAGTGCAGGCGTAGTGTTTCAAGACGGCAAGCCTCCCAAGGAAGTGTTGGCAGCCAAGCAGATTGGCTGGTTGGCGCAAAGCCCGGCTTTGTTGCCCTGGCATACCGTGCGCCAGAACATCGCCCTGGCGCAGAAAATTAACCCGCAGAACGGACGTTTATTGCTTTCTCCCGATGAATTACTAGGGATGATTGGCTTGGAAGAATTTGGCGACGCCTACCCATTCACGCTTTCCGGTGGAATGCAGCACCGTGTGGCGCTGGCGCGCACTCTGGCGTTGGGAGCCAGGCTGTGGTTGATGGACGAACCATTTGCGGCGCTAGACGAATTGACGCGCGAGAGCCTGGCAGACGAGTTGATGAGTCTTTGGCAGCGTTTTCGTCCAACCGTGGTGTGGGTTACGCATAATATCTACGAGGCGGTGCGCCTTTCAGATCGCGTGTTGGTGATGACGGCGCGCCCGGGTAGAATCCACGCCGAAATACCCGTTTCTCTGCCGCGCCCGCGCAACGAATTGGAAGGTGAGTTTTCACGCCTGGTCAGTCAAGTGCGCCGTGCTGCGCTGGGGGAGCAAAGCAACTCTGCTCTTCTTGTCCAGTGTGCGGAAAATTTGCTATGAAAAAAGGCTTGCCGCAACCCATTGACATGTTCGTTTCACTGCTGATCGTTTTATTGGTGTTCGCTGCGTGGGAGGTGATCGTGCGCATCCAGGAAGTGCCGATTTACATTTTGCCTGCGCCGAGCCGTATTATGATTACCCTGGTCAACCACGCCGGGCAATATTTTCAGGATAGCTTGCTGACCTTTGGGGAGGCGCTGGCGGGGTTGATCCTGGGCACACTCGGCGGTGTGGCGGCGGCTGTTTTATTGAGCTTTTTCCCGCGCCTGGAACAAGGGGTGATGACCCTGGCTATCTGGATAAAATCCACTCCTATGGTGGCGGTGGCGCCCCTGTTGACGATTTGGCTTGGTTTTGGCATTCTGCCAAAGATTATCATCACCGCCCTGCTGACTTTTTTCCCCGTCCTGGTGAACGTGTTGAGCGGTTTGCAGGCAACCGACCCGGCGCTGCTGGAGACGTTTCGTTCCTGGCACGCCAACCGCCGAGAGGTTTTCTGGCACGTGCGCGTACCGCAAGCTCTGCCATACCTGTTTGCCGCGTTAAAAGTAAGCGGTCCGTTGGCGTTGATTGGGGCAGTCGTGGCGGAGTGGACGGGCGCTTCCGGTGGATTGGGACGTACAATGTGGCTGGCTTATAGTAATCTAAATCTGCCTTATCTGTTTGCGGCGGTTTTTATTCTTGCCCTGGCGGGCGTGGTTCTTTATAACGCTCTTCTATGGCTCGAAGGACGAATTATATTTTGGGAGACAAAAGGATAACGCTATGCGAAAAACATTTTGGGTTCTTCTCGTTCTGACGATTGTGTTCAGCGCATGTACTTCGAGCAGTTCTGTTCAAAGCAGCGCACAGAAAACGGCTATGGTTTTCATGCCAGGTTATAAGCCACAAGCCAGCCTGCCTTTTGTGGGCGTTTACGTGGCAAAAGAAAAAGGATTCTTTGATTCCGAAGGACTGGACGTAACCATCCAACACTCCCCTGGCAAAGGAGAACATTTGCAGATGGTTACCGCCGGCAAGGTGCAGGTAACCACACAAGACGCCGCCATCATGCTTAAGCGGCGCGCTGAACCGGGGCTGCCGCTGGTCTCGATTGCCCTGCTGGGGCAGCGCGGGCAGCAGGCGTTTGCCGCGCTCACTTCCTCAGGGATGAAGACGCCCAAGGATTGGGAAGGGCGCACGGTGGGCTTTAAGGGCACGCCCCCGCCAGATTTGATGGCGTTGATCAAAGCCGCCGGCGCTGACCCGCAAAAAGTGAAGCTCGTCAACGTGGGTTTTGACCCGCGCGTGCTGACCGAGGGCAAGGTGGACGTCTACCCGGTGTTTAAATCAAACGAGCCATACCTCATTAAGAAATGGGGTTACGATATTACGTTATGGAAAGAGGAAGATTACGATATTCCTGCCCTGGGGTTGACTTACGTTACCAGCGAAGAGACGCTGAAAACCAAACCGGAAATGCTGGCGCGTTTCTTACGCGCTGCACTCAAGGGGATAGATTACGCAGCGGCAAACCAGGATGAGACAGTGGATATTGTAATGAAATACGCCGGACAGGAAACTGACCCGGAACACATGCGTTTTATGCTGGAAAGCGAACTCGCTGACGCGCAATCGGACTTGACCAAACAACACGGTTGGGGCTGGCAAACCCACGCACAATGGCAGGGTCTGGCGGATATGCTCATGCAATACGACGCTATGCCCGAAGTGGACGTGGATAAAGCGTTTACGACGCAGATTTTAGAGCTGGCGAAGCAGCAGCCCTAGCCGCATTTACGAAGCTGCGGAAGAGAGGCTGCATGTCGGCTTCATTTCCGTCGGGGAATTCGGGGTGCCATTGCACGCCCACGCAGAAGGGATGCCCGCGCAGTTCTACGCCCTCGATGATGCCGTCGGCGGCTTTGGCGGTTACTTCCAGCCCCTGCCCCAACTGATTTAACGCCTGGTGGTGATAGCTGTTGACGCGCAGGCTGCTCTCACCAAATATCCTTTGCAGCTTTGTGCCAGGCAGCAGTTGCACAGCGTGGGAACTTGTATCACGCGTGTCGCCGTTGTTTGGACGATGTTTGAGGGCGCCGTGCACCTGAGTGGGGATGTCTTGAATTAGCGTCCCTCCTAAGGCAACGTTGAGAAGCTGGACGCCGCGGCAGATAGCCAGCAGAGGTTTTGCGGCGGTTATTGCGGCTCTGGTCAGCGCCAGTTCGCTCTCGTCGCGTTCTTCGATCACTCCCTCAAGCAAGCTGTCGTCAGGCGCGCCGTAGTGCCGGGCAGAGACGTCCCCGCCGCCAAGCAGGAGCAGACCATCGAGCCGTTTGAGCATGTCTTCGGCTTCTGACTTGGAGAACACGGGCGGGAGTACGATGGGTTTTCCGCCCGCCAGGGTGATGGATGTGGTCTCTCCGACCCAGATACCGTGAACGGCATCGCCGTTCCATTTCTCGTTTTGGGTTAGTATGTGTGCAGTTAATCCAATGATCGCCATAGTTCACCTGAAGCGCGCATTATACCACGTTTGGATGAATGTGGATGGTATGATTCTCTATTGACTTAAACAAATTTCTATGGAATACTATGAACAACGGGCGCAAATTGCCCTGCATAATTCGCTATCCTTATGAATGGAGGTGATGTCGAACTATGTGTAGTATAGATAAACTTAGCGCTTCGGCATCCCTCCTCATTGAGAAGTAGGTGCCGGAGCGCGCAGGAAGCCGTCTTGAAAAGGCGGCTTTTTGTTTAACCCATTGGGAATAGCGTAACCAGCTCTGCCCTCACTTGCGCTAGTTCGTTGACGTGAGCCTGTCCCAGCGGCAAGCTTCCATGTCGTCAATCTGTACCAGCCTGGTGTGCAAGATTTTTTACCACCAAGCTCAGGGAGCTAACAGAGAATATCGTATTCTGGACACGCCTGGTTTTCCTTGAGGTTATATAGCAGGTTCCAATTCGGTTGACCCGCCTACTCCGCGCGGCTGACCAGGTAAATCCCCACCAGGGTCAGCGCTGCCCCGGCAACTTTCATCAAGCTTGGCACTTCGTGCAGCACGATGCCCGCCAGAATGGTCGAGCCGACCGGCTCGCCCAGCAGCGCCACAGCCACGAACGAAGCCGGTAGAAACGCCAGGGCGTAATTGGACGCCGAATGTCCCAGCAGCTGCGGCAGCAACGCCAACAGCAGCAGCCATACGTAGGTTTGTGGGGCAAAACCCGTTAGCGGCAGGTGTGCGGCTAACACCACCCCCAGCATCACCAGGGCGGCGATGCCATACACGACGAAGATATAACCTGTTAACGAAACCTTTGGGCGTAGTCTGCGCCCCACCATTAAATACCCCGCCAGCGCCCAGGCTCCCAGCAGAGCAAGAAAATTCCCCCACATTGCCCGCCCGCGCAGTAACTCGTCGAAAGAAGGACACAGCACACCTCCCCCGCCGAGAGAACAGGCGTCACTCAACCCAACCACCAACCCACCCAGGAAAGCCACCCCCACCCCAACCCAGGCGCGCCGAGAAAGGCGCTCGTGCAGCGCAAACGGCGAGACCAGCGCCACCCACAGCGGAGAAGTGTTCACAAACACCACCGAACTGGTTACGCTGGTGTATTCCAGTGAGGTGATCCAGGTGGCGAAGTGCAGCGCCAGGAAGACCCCCGCTAACAATCCCAGCCGCCAATCTGCTGGCGCTAAACGCTGTAATTCCTGGCGGCGGCGTGCCAGCGCCACAGGCGCCAGTAAAATCAGTGCCAGCCCCAACCGATAAAGCGAAATCACCAGCGAGTGAGCATCGCTCTGTGCAAAGCGGATGAAGATTGAACCTGTGGAAACCGCCAACACGCCAACTGTCAACACCAGGTAGGGAGAAATCTTGGGTGAGTTTTCTTTCATTGTCTTCGACCATTCATTTCATTCGACTCTTCCCTTGAGGAATTGCTTTGTCAGAATAATCCGACAATTACACTCCATAAAATGCCGAATAGTGCTTGACAAAGCGCGCCCGCAAGGCTACAATTTTGGCAGATATAACGCGCCGTTTGGCGTATATCAATCGAACCTGGTCAATATTATAACAAAAGGAGATTGAAAATGGCTTTCACACTTCCGGAACTACCCTATAAACTGGATGCCCTGAAACCGTTCCTCTCCGAGGAACAAATGACCTTTCACTATACAAAACATCACGCCGCGTATTTCAACAAACTGAACCCTCTCGTAGAAGGGAAACCTGAAGCGAGCATGTCGTTGCGTGAGTTAATCGTAAAGGCTTCCGGCGGAATTTTCAACAACGCCGCGCAAGCCTGGAACCACACTTTCTTCTGGGATTGTATGTCGCCTTCCGGCGGCGGCAAGCCCGCGGGAAAACTAGCTGCTGCCATCGAGAGCAGCTTCGGCAGCTTTGATGCCTTCAAAGAGCAATTCTCGAACGCCGCCTCCACGCTTTTCGGTTCTGGTTGGGCTTGGCTAGCTGCCGACCCCTCCGGTAAATTGGAAATTATGTCGCTGGGCAACGCCGACAATCCAATAAAATACGGCAAAGAACCCGTTCTGACTATTGACGTTTGGGAACACGCTTACTATATAGATTATCGTAACGACCGCCCCAAGTTTGTATCCGGCTTCTGGGATGTGCTAAATTGGAAAGAAGCCGCTCAAATCTACGAAAAACTGGGGAAGTGATTTCCCCGCCAATAAAATTTTTTTAGGAGGATAATCAAATGACTTACGTAATCAACCGTCTTTGCACCCGTGAGGGTGATTGTGTAGAGGTCTGCCCGGTAGAGTGCATCGTCCCCGGACCGAGCACCGACCCCAAATGGTATGACCTGTTCTTCATTGACCCCGACACCTGCATTGACTGCGGCGCCTGCGCGCCGGAATGCCCGGTGGAAGGCGCCATCACCCCCGAAGACGAAGTGCCGGCTGAATTCCAGGAAGACACGCGCCGAAACGCTGAATTCTTCTCTTCAGGACCGGGGTATTGGGACGCAGACGTGGAGAAAGAGAAGAAAATGTGGAAGGGCAAGCCGAAGACTGGTGATTGGAAAGCTGGCGTAAAACCCTGGTAATCCATACATCCCTTACGTGAATCATAAAAGGCTTTTCATAATCTACATAGAAAATGAAAAGCCTTTTTCTTGTGCAACGATTCAGCAAGGCGGCGGTGAGCCAGCCACCACAAAAGCGACCGCGTATTGGCGGCTGTGGCTTAAGCTCAACGACCATTCAGTGAGGTGCAGCGCCTCAGCGCGAGTGTGGGCTTTCCCATGCAGATGCAAGGTTGGCTCGCCAGAAGCGCCGCGCCGCACCTCGATGTCCAACCAGCCTACTTTGCCGATGCCACATCCTAACGCTTTGGCGACAGCTTCTTTGGCTGCAAAGCGGGCTGCCAAAGAGGGGAGATTGGCGCGAGTCTCTTCCAGTTCGGCAGGAGTGTATACGCGCTCTAAAAACCGCCTGCCGTGCCTTTCGATAATGGATTGCACGCGCCCAATCTCGATAATGTCAACACCTGTTCGCAGCATGTTCCTGTTCCAATACTTCCTTGAAATGACGTGCGTCAAAAAGCGATTACAAAAAGCGATTATAAAAAGCGATTATTAAAAGCCATTATTAAAAGCCATTATACTACTCTTGGTGCGTGTGGTATGATTAAGCCACAGAATAGGAGGTGACTTTTAATAAAGTATGGGCGTGTTTAATCTTGGTTTGGTTTGTATCTAATATATTTCTTATCTCAATCCATAAAAAAACCGGTATAATGCAAGCTTATTATTGGGGAATTCAAAGGAAATAAATCAAGGAAAGTAGTACAGATGGAAAATAACCTACCCGGAAAATGGCATTCGTTATCATCCGTAGACGTGCTCACCGCCCTCAGCAGTTCAGCGCAACATGGACTGACGGCGGAGGAGGCAACCAAACGACTGGAAGCTTTCGGGCGCAATGAACTGGCGGAGGCGCCGCCGCCCACGTTTTGGCAAATGCTGATTGAACAGCTCAATAATTTTGTCGTCATTATGCTCATCGTGGCGGCGTTGGTCTCGGCTTTCCTGGGAGATTACATTGAAGCCGCCGCCATCGCCGCCATTGTCGTCTTAAACGCGGTGCTCGGGGTGGTGCAAGAGCGCAACGCTCAAAACGCCCTGGCTGCCTTGAAGAAACTGGCAGCCCCAGACGCCAACGTCATTCGCGGAGGCAGCCGTCAGACGGTGCGCGCCACACAAATTGTCCCCGGCGACGTCATCTTGCTGGAAGCTGGAAACTACATTCCTGCTGACGTGCGCCTGTTAGAGACGATGAACCTGCGTGTGGAGGAAGCCGCTCTGACGGGCGAATCAGTCCCCGTGCAAAAGGACGCTAACTTGCAACTGGACGAAGAAACGTCCCTGGGAGACCAGAAGAACATGGGTTTCATGGGCACAGTCGTCTCTTATGGGCGCGGGAAGGCATTGGTGGTAAATACAGGCATGCAGACCCAGATCGGTCAAATTGCCAAGATGCTGCAATCGGTGGAGCAAGAATCAACCCCATTGCAGCAGCGCTTGAATCAACTGGGGAAAACGCTCGGTTGGGCAGCCATGATCATCTGTGCGGCAGTCTTTGGTGTAGGCTGGCTGCAAGGCAATAACCCATTAGATATGTTCATTATTGCCGTCAGCCTGGCGATTGCCGCCGTGCCGGAAGGGCTGCCAGCCGTAGTTACCATCAGCCTGGCGCTGGGGATGCGCCAGATGGTCAAGCGTCACGCCCTCATCCGCCGTCTCGCTTCCGTAGAAACTCTCGGTTCAGCCACCGTTATCTGTTCGGATAAAACTGGCACGCTCACACAAAACCAGATGATGGTTACCCGTATCTGGGCGGATGGGCATTTCTTTTCCGTAAGCGGGCGCGGTTACGACCCGGTTGGTGATTTTAGCCTGGCGGATCAGCCGGTGAACTTAATGGATTATCCGGCGGCACGGGCGGCATTGTGGATCAGCGCACTCAATAACGACGCCGTGCTGGAAGAAATATCCAACGGCGAAACAAGCCAGACGGATTATCGCATGGTGGGAGACCCCACAGAAGGCGCTTTGGCGGTCGCGGCAGCCAAAGCCGGGTTGTGGCTGCCCGCCATCCAACGCGCTTACCCGCGTGTGGCAGAAATCCCGTTTGATTCTATCCGCAAGCGCATGGTAACGATTCACACGCAGGAAAACGTGCCTAACGAAGTGAAAGAACTCGTGCACCTCGATCTGGGCAGGGATACGCTCATCGCAATTAAAGGCGCGCCGGACATGGTGCTTGACCTGTGTAATGAGTATTTGACCGCTGATGGACTGGTTAGACCACTTACCAGTGAATTGCGCACGCAAATTTTGCAGGCAAACGACAGAATGGCACAAGACGCCCTGCGCGTGCTGGGGATGGCGTATCGCTCTTCTCGTGAGCTACCTGCCACAGACGACCCGCAAAACGTGGAACACAACGCCATCTTTGCCGGTCTGACCGGTATGATTGACCCGCCGCGTCCCGAAGTGCCGCCGGCGATTGCCGTGGCTCGCCAGGCTGGCATACGCACCATTCTCATCACGGGCGATTACGCCAACACTGCCAAAGCCATCGCTAGTGAGGTTGGTTTGTTGCAGCGCGGGCACACCGTCATCACCGGTGCACAACTGAACGAACTTTCCGACGAGGAACTGAGAGAAAAGGTAGCCGAAGTGGACGTGTTCGCCCGCGTTTCACCGGAGCACAAACTGCGCATCGTGGACGCATTGCAAAAGCGCGGTGAAGTGGTCGCCATGACCGGCGATGGTGTCAACGACGCGCCTTCCATTAAAAAGGCTGACATCGGCGTGGCAATGGGCATCACTGGTACAGACGTTGCGAAAGAATCCGCCGACATGGTCTTGACGGACGACAACTACGCCAGCATCGTTTCGGCGGTAGAAGAAGGGCGCGTGATTTACAGCAACATTCGCAAATTTGTCTATTATCTGTTGTCGTGCAACCTGGCGGAGATCGCCATCATTTTCTTCTCCACCCTGCTCTATCGCTCTTCTGCCCTGGCAGCCATTCAATTGTTGTGGCTGAACCTTGTAACCGACGGCGCGCCTGCCCTGGCGCTGGGAACGGAAAAGGCAGAGCCGGGCATCATGCAGCGCCCGCCGCGTCCGCCTTCCGAACCTATCATAAACCGTTTCATGCAATTGGGGATCGTAGTGCAAACTATCGCCATCGCCGCGGTTACCCTAATTGCTTACGCCCTGGGGCGGCAATTGCACCCCGAAGCGCACGCTTTTGCTGAGACAATGGCGTTTGCTACCCTGTCTTTTTCTGAACTCGCCCGTGCCTTCACTGCCCGATCCGAGCGCACCTCGCTGTGGAAGATAGGCGTTTTTAGCAATCGCAACATGAACCTGGCGGTGCTTTCGTCTGCGGTCATGATCCTGGCGGTGATTTACGTGCCACCTTTCCAGGTTATCTTTGATACCATGTCTCTGGGATGGGAACATTGGGAAGTGATTTTACCGTTGCTGCTTATCCCCTCTGTGGCGGCGGAAGCGGTGAAGTTGATTATCAGCAAACGCAGCGCTTGATTTAAAATCAAGGGGCTGTCTAAAAAGCTCTGAATTTGCATTTTTCATACCAGATATGGGGAAGATCGCAGAGAAACACCACAGATGGCATGAACAAAGGCAACCCTTTCTTTTTAAACAGCCTCTTTGATTCTCTGTTATTCATACGCCAGCACTTCGCGCACGGTGAGGCGTGAGGCGTTGCGCGCCGGCAGAACACTTGCAAACAGACTGAGGATCAACACCAAGAGAAGCCACATCCATACTCCGTCAAGAGAATACTTATAACTGAGCGGGACACCCATCAGGGTTGAACCGACCCCATCGCTGATCAACTTGCCCAGGGGAACGGCTAGGAATGTGCCCATGAGCCACGAGAGCAGACCAATGAAGACCCCTTCGCGCACAAAAACCAGGCTGACACTCTTATTCGAGGCGCCGATGGCGCGCAGCACGCCGATTTCGCGCGTGCGCTCGATGACGTTAATACTCATCGTGCCCATCAAACCCAAGCCGCCTACCACAGCTAACAAGACTGCCATGATCAAGAGCAAGACGATCAAAACGCTGAAATTGGTTTCCATCTCTGCCCGTTCCTCGGTCATGGTCTGCATTGAACTTACCTGCAATCCGGCTTTTTTGAAGTGGTTTTCCAATGCTACAGATAAGACAGCCACAGCCGGGCGCGAATGATCTTCCCCAAACACGAGTAAAGTGCTGGCGCGACCGACGCTGCCCGTATCTTGCGCCACGTAAGCGTAGTTGGCGTAGATCATCGGTGCTCCAAAACCCAAGGATGTGCCTACAATCTTCCAGCGTTTCTCGTCTCCATTCACTTTTAGAATCACTTCGTCGCCAACACCCACGTCTGATTCATCTTTAATGAAATTGGTGTTGACTACGAGAGCGTATTCGTCCTGGTCTAGCAACCAACGCCCTTTGACAATGAGCGGCGACTGCACAACGGCTGAGTCAGGCGGAGGGGCAAACATATAGATTAAGCCACTCTCGCTGCCATCCGAGCGTATACGGCGCGCCGGAAATTGCAACCAGATGTCTGTGCTTTTTACCCCGCGCACCTGGCGGGCTTCTTCTTGTAAATGCGCCACACGGTAAGGGCGCCTAAACGTCATCATCACGTCGTACCCCCACATTTTAAGCAGGTCGTCCATTGTATTCATCAAGGATGCCTGTACGGTGAAGACGCTGATAAAGATGCCTCCCGCTAAAGTCAGGGTAAGCAGGGTAAGCGCCAGGCGCCCTTTATTACGAAACGTGTTGCGCAGGGAAAGCAGCCAGGTGCGCACAAGCCAGAGACGTGTGATCCATAAATTGGAACCTGAAAGAATGCGATCGAAGAAGTCTATCTTGGCAGACTTGCCCAAGGTAACAGAATTCATCGCCTCGGCAGAAGTGCCACGCAGGTTGGTTAGCAGGGGATAAAACGCAGCCGCAAGCGGCACCAGCAAACCGATTACAATCTGGATTACGATTGCTTCAAGCGGTATGCGCACGTTTTCGAGATCGAAGTTAAACATGCCCGCCATCATGGCGCTCAAAGCCTGCGCTCCTAAAATGCCCAACGGTACAGCGAGAAGCAACGCCAGAACGCTGTAAACCAGCACCATGCCCAGGTACATGCTGATAATTTGGGAATTATCTGCCCCGACGGCTTTCATCACACCAATTTGGCGCATTTGCTGTACGATCAAGGCTGAGAAGGTGTTGATAATAAGAAATACACTCAAGAAAAGGGAAAGCACTCCCAAAACACCCAGGATCAACAGGATGGTCTGCAATATGTCGTCCAACGGCAGTTGCCCTGCTTCGGCGCTCATGCTCAAGGGAATGGTATAGCCCGCCTTTTCGGCTTTATCTTTCACGCGGCTGACTACTTCCTGCGCGTATTTTTCGTCGTTTGGTTTTAGCGCAACAATCGCCAGTTCGTTATAACTTTGCGGTTCGCCAAGATATTCTAACGTGTCAAAGGAAATGTAGCCGTAGGGGGTGCCGTCGAAGGAAGCCGGGACTTGCACCATGTCGTGTACCACACCGGCAACGGGCAGCCAGACGCGTTTTTCGTCCGGCGTTTCGATGAGCAGATTGTCGCCGGTGGACACGTTGAGCAAGCCGAGGGCTGAACGTTCAATCAAGATCTGGCGTTTGGGCGGCGGGAACGCGCCGCTTTGAGGAAATATCTTGTTCACACGCATTTCTTGGAAATCTGAGACGGCAAAAACCTTCAGGTCGAGCCATTTTTCAGGCGAGACGCGCGCCCGCACCAGCACTGTGCGGCGTGCGTCTGCATCGGCGACCCCTGGGGTGTGGCGCATCGAAACGACGAAATCGTCGTCGAAGGACTCCATTGTACGAATGATCCCGCTGGAAGGGTTGATGCGGGCGTAACTTTTATCCATCTCGGTGGCGAGGATAGCTCGCGAACTGAGGATTGTCCCCACGGCGAAAAGACCTACCGCAATGGAAAGCACGATTAAAACGGTGCGCGTTTTATTACTTAATATATCACTGATAACTTTAGCCCAGCGTGAACTTAACATTTTTCCACCTTCTGATTGTCTCTGTATGTATCTGCAATGATTTCGCCATCTGAGAGCGTAACCAGGTGGGTGCGGAGATGACACTCGGCGCGGCTGGCTAGATCTTTATCGTGGGTTACCATGATGACGGTTTTGCCTGACCTGGCAAGCTCCTCAAACACTGCAAATACGGCTAACTTAGTTAGCGAGTCGAGGCTGCCTGTAGGTTCATCTGCGATGATAAGCTGCGGGTCATTGGCGAGGGCACGGGCGATGGCGACACGCTGTTGCTGCCCACCCGAAACAGCCGAAGGTAACTTGTAGGCGTGTTCGAGAATATCCACCTGCTCTAATAAATGCAGGGCGCGTTCTTTACGCTGGCGCAGGGTGTACGCTTGTGCGAAATCCATAGGCAGCATAACGTTGTGTAACACACTCAAACCTGGCATGAGCTGAAAAGATTGAAACACAATCCCCAGGGTGCGCCGGCGCCAACGAGCGGCTTCGTTTTGGCTCAGACGATGCACTGCCACACCATCAACCCATATCTCACCCGCGCTGACGTGATCCAGTCCGCTGATCATATTCACTAAGGTGGTTTTGCCGGCGCCGGATTTCCCGGTGATGACGGTGAACTCAGCGCGTTTGACGTGTAAATCCAGCCCTTTAAGGGCGTTTACTATGCCGGCTGTACTTTCATATTGCTTCACCACACCGCGCAATCTGATCAATTGCTCTGCCTGGGGTGTGTTGTTTTGATCCAATACCTGGTTTGCGTTCCTAAATAAATTCAACATACGTTCTCCGTGATTTCAGCAGACTGTATATATTTCAACGAGCCACGCCGGGGGCTGGCAAGGCAAGCGCTGCAGAGAGGGGCGCTGATGCGCCGACAGGGCGCGCCAGCGGTTTGCCGCGTTTGACGTTGCGATTAACGTCTTCGATGATTTTTCCATCGGCGATGGAAATCATACGGGCGGTGCGCTGCGCCAGGTCGTTGTCGTGGGTAACCATTAGAATTGTTTTCCCAGAAGCGGCCAGGCTCTCGAACAGGGTAAAGACAGTCTCGGCGGTGTGTGTGTCCAGGTTACCGGTTGGCTCGTCTGCCACCAAGAGGGGTGGGTCATTCGCCAGGGCGCGGGCGATGGCAATACACTGCTGCTGTCCACCTGAAAGGGACATGGCGAGGGTGTGGGCGTGTTGCAGCATTCCCATTTGCTCTAATAGATGCATTGCGCGTTGGGGACGCTGGCGCATGGGAACACTCCCTGCCAAATCCATGGATAGAATTACGTTCTCCACCGCCGTCAATGTGGGCAGTAATTGAAAGAATTGGAAGATAATGCCCACTGCATTGCCACGCCAAACGGCAATTTGCTCTTCGTTGAGGGAATGGACAGGTGCCCCACAGACGAAAACTTCGCCGGCACTGGGATAATCTATGCCGGTGATCATGTTAATCAACGTGGATTTTCCGCTGCCAGATTTTCCCACGACGGAAACAAATTCTCCCGTTCCAACCTGAAAGGATACTCCTTTCAGGGCAGAAAATACGCCCGCCGGTGTCTGGAAAGTTTTAACGACCTCGCGTAAATCAATTACCAGTCCGTTTCCGATCTCTATGCCTGGTTTTAGTCCCGGGGTGTGTTTATTGAATAACCTGGTGAACAATTTCCCTCCGCGTGCAGATGTCGCAGCGCAACCCATGCATAAAGAAATGACAGGTTTACGAGTGTAACATCTAACGCTTCAACTATACCAGTTTGCGGGAAAACGTTCATCCACCCAAAGGTTGATTTGGGGGGTGGATTCTCGTGTGCGTTATTAAATATAATATATGGAGGGAGAATTGCTATGGCAATCCCCAAACGGTGAAATCTTGATATTGTGTATATTTATCGGCAACCTGGTCGCTACCTAAAAGCCCGGTGGCGACGGAGATATCGCCGGGATATTGACGGCTGGTCAGGTCTAGGCGGGCGA
Organism: uncultured Anaerolineaceae bacterium; assembly: GCA_964524425.1. Taxonomy (GTDB): domain Bacteria; phylum Chloroflexota; class Anaerolineae; order Anaerolineales; family DRKV01; genus JBAXBF01. Next base: position 19,601 of record CAZGDA010000024.1, read on the forward strand.
CGAGTTGTCCGTTCACGTAAAACAATCCCTTATTTTCCCAGGCGATCAGCAATAAATGGTTTACTTCTTCTGGGGCGAGTTTAAAATTGGTCGGTTTTCCCTCGCTAATCCAGGTAATGCGTTCACCTTTCCATTCACCAAGTTTCCAGCGCGAGTCCGATTGGGCGACCAGGCGATACTGGTCGTTCTCGTTCAGGCTGCGGAAAGTGAAGCCCATACTCCACGGCGCCATAGCCGGTGGATAAGGATTCTTGAAGTGAGCGGAAGCAATAAAATTCCACATCTTCACCCCGGCGGAGGTAGCTTTTACACTGCCGTCGGTGGAATGATACAGCATTCCCGAAAGCGGACCAAAGGCAGGAGTGATGCGCCAGACGGTAAAATCCTCAAAATGGGTGACGGCGTCGGCTGTTTGCACGTTGCCGTTATAGCCGGTTCCAATGGCGATGTCGCCCGCCTCCATGCGCATAGAGAGATCAAGTTTGGTAATAAAATTATTGTTTAGCAGCAAGAAGGCGTCCTTTTCCACAACGATGAGCATGATGGTGTTAGCAGCGTCTGTGCGTGGATTTAAGCCGATGAGTTCACCGCTGGCAATTTCTATACTGCGGCGTTCCAGTTCTGAAGGGCGTTCGTCTAACAACTGCCAACGATTATCTGAACGTAACACCAGGTGATAGCCGTCGTCTTCGGCTGTGGCACGGAAGAAAATATCAGTATCCCAGGGCGCTTTTCCACCGGAGTATGGGTTATACACCACAACGCGGGCAATGAAGTTCTTTTCTCTGGCTGAGGCAAAGTGCATTTGCATTTTCCCGTCTATCCGATGGTATAAAGAGCCGCTTTCAGGTCCGAAAATGCGCTGGGGCTGTGTGGAAGGACGTTTGGCGGTGGGGGAAAGCGCCGGCGCGACGGTCGGCGTGGAGGTGGGCAGCTGGGTTGCTGTAATCTCCGTCCGTTGCGTTGCGGGAGGGGAGTAAACAGGCGCGGGTAACGTAACACTCATTTGCCTGGTGATGGCAGTTAATTGAACGCTAGGGGAAGCCATTACGGTGGGAGAGGCTGCCGTCAACGATGCAAGCCCACCGTTTAAATAAAACAACACCGAGGCACCCAGGAGGATAAAACCAAGGAAAGCGCCCACAATGAGAAGTCCCAGGCTTTTCATGCGCCGGCGCATGGCGGGGCGGGTGGAGGTACTGCCGGTGGTTTTCTCCTGGGATGGATCACTGTCTTCGTCTTCTTCTATGTAAATATCTGACGGCTCGCCGATTTGCACCAGGGCGACTTTCCAGGCGGATAAGAAGTCTTTTACCGAAGAATAGCGGTCTGCGGGTTTGTGGACAAAGCTTTTAATATGACTTGTTCAACAGGGGCGGGGATGTTCTGTTTATATACAGACAGGGGTGGAGGAGGTGTGTTGACTTTTTTCATTAGCATTGCCACAGGCGTGTGTGAATCAAATGGCACATGGCTGGTGAACATTTCGTAGAGAAGCACTCCCAGGGAGTAAATGTCTGTACGATAATCCACAACACTGTCGCCGTGTGCCTGTTCGGGGCTGATGTACGCCGGTGTTCCCGTAATTGTGCCTGTGGGGGTGAAGCGAGTAGTGCTTTCAATGAGTTTGGCAATGCCAAAATCTGTCAGGTATACGTTTCCGTACTGGTCAATCAACACGTTGGAGGGTTTAATGTCGCGATGGATGACACCGTGTTTGTGGGCGTGAATCAAGGCGTAAGCCAGTTGCGTGAAGATATGATTGATTGTAGAGAGGGAAGGCGGCGATTCGCGAATCATGTCTTTCAACGTGCCACCTTCCAGGTAGCGCATTACAAGGTATGGAATCCCCTCGTATTCCCCATACGTGTAGACAGGTAAAATGTGAGAATGTTCGAGGCGAGCAATGACACGCACTTCCTGTTGAAAACGCCCGAAGAATTCTGCGTCGTTTACAAACTCGCGTGGCATCACTTTAATTGCCACGTCGCGTCCCATCACTTCGTCGTAAGCCTGATAAATCGTTGCCATTCCGCCTTGATCTATCTGGCGGATGATTCGATAAGCCCCGAACGTTTTTCCGGGTTCTATGTACGTCATTGTGCCCTTCTCAATCTAGAAATCTCTCGGCATTTAAAATACCCGTGAACGCCTGGCGTGCATCGTGGATAGCTTTACGCTGCCAAAGCTGATCTTGAGGGAAATAAAGCTCCTGAAAATCTGTTTCGATACGGGCGCGCACGTTTGCATCGGATGTGCCAAACCAGTATAACTGATTTTCGGTAATCATGCGCTGCAAACTGAAAAAGCGCGCTGCCAGCGAATCACCCAAGGTACCGAACTCAAAACTTGTGGCGTATACGGATTGCTGTGGAAGTTCGTTTTGGGCAAAGGTGTATATATAGTCAATCATATCCCCTTGAATAGAGTAAAACTCAGCCGGGGTCGTTTTCACCACAGAAGGATATTTAAAAGTATTGCTCATCTCTTGCGAAGAACGCTTTTCCAGATACGAATTTACAATACTCATTTGATACCGAGGTCCATAGCCAGTGTGCATATCCAGATGAACAATTCTATCATAAAGCCGGAAATATTGATGAAAAAGATTGATCAGGGTTTGGGTTTCTAGCTGGATGGTATTCCCGCCGTAATAAATGCCTTGCGGAAACCGGTATTGTCCTAAAATTGGGGCGGAGCGAACCGCAGCCTGCCCGATGGTGAGGTAAGCCCAAAGGATTTGAAAGAAAAAGGCGAATTTTTTTACGCTCAAATGCCAGGGGGAATGGATGACCCCAGAAGGGTTTACAAAAGCGGAGATGTATGCGTATTCTGGGTTGTAAGCAGCTGCCTTTGCGGCGAAGAAATTTTCATCTGAGATAAAATTACGGTTAATATCCACGTTAAGGGAGTTGGTACGCCGCTTATATTTCATTCCCCAGGGATTGATGCAATGAACGAACAGCAGAGCGGTGTTGTGGGCGTCCAGGTGCGGCAGCATCTCGTCTATAAAGAGGTTCTGCATGGCAGCGCCGACGTAGCCTTCCATGCCGTGTTCGCCGGCTGTAAAACCGAGCAATTTTTGCGAGCGCTGCAAAGCGGGGGCGTAGATCCAATCTATGCTCAAGTCGTCTTCTGTTTTGCTGTGCTCGTTTAGAATGGGTTGGGTAAACAATTGCGCCCCAGACCAACGCTCTCGCACAACGTTCAGGCTGGCACGAAACCTGGCGCGAGATTCTGTGAAACTAGATGGAAAGTAATGACTGACGTCTTGTGTAAGTTCCATAATTATTTCCCCTTTTCAATGCCTTAAAATGGTCCGTAGCCAATCATCACGGCGACCCAAAGGAAGAATACAGTTGCCAGAAAAACCCAGAACCATAATTTCAGCGTCCAGCGCAGCCATTTCCCATAGCTGACCATGGCTAGCCCTAACGCTATCAAGAGCACGGGATTGGTAGGATAAGCAAGATTGGAGAATCCATCTCCAAAGCAGTACGCCGTTACGGCTGTCTGGCGGGTTACGTGGACGAGGTCGGCTAGGGGCAACAAAACGGGCATCATCAGCACTGCTTTTGCACCAGCCGAAGCGACGAAGAATTCCATGATCAGCGCCAGGAAATAGATCAGCAATGCGGCAAAGAAAGGGCTGGCAGCCGAAAGCGGTTGGGAGACGTAGAATAATATCGTATCCATCACCCCGCCGCTGCTGACGATGTGTTTGATGCTGGCAGCCATGAGGATGAGCAAGGCGCCGGGGGCGATGCCGCCTATTCCCTGCCAGAAGGCTTTTCCCGCTTCGCGAAAGTTCATACCGGCGAGCAAACCGGCACCCAAACCGCCCGCCAGGAACAGCAGACCCACCAAAGGCAGAGCGAGATCAGATAAGCCGGGCACAAACGGGCTGCTGACCAACACTATAATCATCAAAACGAACAACACCGCAAACCACAGCACCGCTTTACCGGTCTGGTTTTCGGCACTGGAAAGGACGTTTAAATCCATCTGGGAATATTTTTGCCGCTCGGCTTCATCTTCGCCATGAATCAACGAATGTTGTGGGTTTTTCTCGATGCGGCGTGCGTAGGAAACTAAAAAAATAGCCAGGAGAATATACACAACTATAAATATTGGCAGGCGCAGCCACACGCCGGAAAAGATGGGTAACCCAGCCATTTTTTGGGCAACGCCAATGGTAAACGGATTGGTTATGGCGGCGGAAAAACCCATGTTTGTCGCCAATACGCTCATCCCCAAGCCGACCAGTGCATCCCAACCCAGGTAGTAGGCTAAGGCAATCATCAAGGGTACCAGGGGCACGACCTCTTCAAATAAACCGAAGAAGGCTCCCACGAACATGAAGAAAAAGGCGATTACTAATAAAAGAACGTATTTACGGTTGCCAAATCTCTGGACAATGCGCCCTAAAACGTCTTTTAAAATGCCGCTGGCTTCCAGCACGGCAAACGCCCCACCAACCACGAGGATGAAGAGAATAATGGTAATGACGACCAATGCATCTGGCGACCAGAGCACTTCCAGCGGGGCGGTGAACCAGCGCCACACAGGATACTCCGGTTTGGGATGCCAGGTAAACGATTCAGGCACAACGGCGGCGCGTTCAGCGTGTTCGGTACGCACGAAGCTGCCGGCAGGCAACGCACGGGTTAACACGCCCGCAGCCAGCATGAGAACTAACAAGATCAACACAGATTGAAGAAAGGCTTTTACACCGATTTGGGCGCCAGCTTTTTGATTCATAATGATATCTTCTCCTTGGCTATGTTTTTCAACGGATTGATTATAGCAGAAATTTAAGCTTTGTAGTGCAAAACATGGCGTATCGGGGTATAATAAAAAAAAGCGTGTTCACATTTTGAAATTGAATAAGGAGAGGACACTATGGCGCTGTGGCAAGATGGGGATGTAGCAATTGAGGAAGGGAAACTCCACTACTATCGCACCGGAGGGAATAAACCTCCCTTGATTCTCCTGCACGGGATAACGGATAGTGGTCTATGCTGGACGCGGGTTGCCGAATCGCTGGAGAGTGAGTTTGATATTATTATGCCGGATGCGCGCGGGCACGGTCTTTCCGCAGATTTTCCTCCGACCAAATTCACCTTAAAAGATATGGCGATTGATCTGATTAAAATCATCCAGAAACTTGGCTTGAAGGAATTGACGATCATGGGGCACTCGATGGGGGCGCGCGTGGCTGCTTACATTTGCGCCGCAGCCCCTCCCCTCACCAAACGTTTGATTTTAGAAGACCCCGAATGGGGTGAGAAAGTCTTTAACCTGACTCACGAAGAACGTCTGGCGAAAGCGGAAAACCTGCGTAACCGTATTCGCGCCTGGCGCAACATGACTCCGCAACAGTTGGTGGTTGAATTTCGACGCGGGCAGTCTATTAACTGGCACCGCACAGAATATGCCACCTGGGGAGACGCTAAAACGCAGGTAAGCCCAAACGCAGTGGGCGTTTTACAGGCGGATATGCTGCCTCTGACTGAAATTGTGCCCAAGATTTGCTGTCCCACGCTGCTGCTCACCGGCGATGCGGACATGGGCGCCAAGATAGACGCTCAATCTGCAAAAGCCATAGCCCAGATGAATCCCAAGATTCAATTGGTGCACATTGCGGGGGCGGGGCACGACATCCATCGCGATAAATTTGACGCTTACATGCAGGCGGTCAAGGAGTTTATCAGTAAGTCGTAGGTAAACATCCTTTGCGGGTGTGGTTCTTCTCTATCAAGAGAGGCTGACGTGAAAATTAGCCAGAAAACAGCTGGAGTAGAGATTTCCAGAAGAGAAACCTGGAAACCTGGCTGCTCCAGCAGTTTGCTTAAACGTTTGGCTGTCTTTGTGTTGTCCAATTTCTTTGTGGCATGCAATAAGCAGGTTCAGGGCTTTTAAGACGGCAGTAGATGCGTGAAATTGTGAAAACCACGCAGCAAGTCTGAAGTGGGGGACGGGACAGGAATTGTAATCCTGGTTTGGGAAACCGCAACGCAATAGATCGTCTAGAAGGAATGAGAAGGTTGGGTTTGGTGGGGTTACGAAGTGAGGTCATCGGAGCGATGAAGCGTCTCAATCAAGACCTCCCGCTCGCCACGCCCGGCGCTATCTGCTGCGCCGACGATGCCCATGTCCTCAAGGTCATCCATGAGGCGGGCGGCGCGTGGATAGCCGATGCGCAAACGACGCTGGAGCAGGGACGTGTTAGCGCGCCCGGTCTGACGGATAATCTCAATGGCTTGCTGGGTGAGGTGGTCTTGCCCTTCCCCAGCCGGTTGTTCTAAAAGCATATCTTCCCATGGAGAGGCAGCGCCCTGTGGTGATGAAATGTTCTTTTTCCAGAAATTGATGACGCGTTCGATTTCCTGATCTGTAACCATTACACCTTGCGAGCGAATGGGGGCGGGGGCATCCGGGGGGAGAAAAAGCATATCGCCGCGCCCCAAGAGGGACTCAGCCCCGGCAACGTCCAAGATCACGCGCGAATCCACGCCAGAGGCAACGGTGAAGGACAGGCGTGCGGGAAAGTTGGCTTTGATCAAGCCGGTAACCACATCGGTGCTGGGACGTTGCGTCGCGACCACCAGGTGAATGCCGGTGGCACGCGCCAGTTGCGCCAGACGAACGAGTAAAAATTCAGTTTGTTCCGCAGCAGACATCATTAAATCTGCCAGCTCGTCAATAAAGACGACGATGCGCGGCAGGACTTCTGCCTTGCGGCGGTTTTGCATTTTGCGGTTGTAACTGGTGATGTGGCGTGAACGCGATTCTTCTAACAGGCGATAACGGCGTTCCATTTCAGTTACCGTCCAACGCAAAACGCCAAGAATGCGTTTGACGTCCGTTTCTACCTTGCCGTAGAGGTGCGGCAAGCCGTTAAAACGCACCAGTTCGACCATTTTTGGGTCAATCATAATCAGGCGCATGTCTTCCGGGGTGTTGTTCATCACCAAACCCAACGCCAAAGCGGCGATACAAATGGATTTTCCTGAGCCAGTTGTACCAGCGATGAGGAGGTGAGGCATTTTCTCCAGGTCTCCCAGCACCGGTTTTCCCGAAACGTCGCGCCCCAGCGCCACAGCCAGCGGGGAATTGAGTTGTTGGAAGCGTTCCGTTTCGAGCAACGTGCGCAAACGCACGGGTGCGGTGGATGTGTTTGGCACTTCGATACCGATGTAAGGTCTGCCCGGAACGGGGGCTTCGATGCGCAGACGGGTAGCAGAAAGCGCCAGGGTGAGGTCTTTTTGCAGGGCAGCGATCTGCGCCACACGTACTTTCTGGCGATTGGCATCGCCCTCGGGAACAGGTTTATCCACAAACCCCGGTTCGACGGCGAACTGGGTTACAGTAGGTCCAACTTGAAAACCGACCACCCTGGCAGGGATGCCGAATTCCGAGAAGGTTTTTTCGATCAAACCAGCCGTCAGGTTGATATGGCGTTCGTTTGGACGAGCGGTGTGTTCGTCGGCTGCCAGCAAATCTAGCGGGGGCAGGCGTTCGTCGCGCGGCAGCGGTTGGGAAGATAATTCTTCCTCCGGCGTCAGGCGAAAATTTTTCCGAAATTCTGCTGGCAATTGGGGCGGCTTTTTTCTCTGCGTGGAGGGAGGGGCAGGGTTTTGTATGGCGTCGTCTTGTGCTGGGACGCCAGGTGGTTGCGCCAATGGTGGGTTGCCTTCCAGAAAATTACCGATCCATTGTAACACAGGCTGCCACCAACCCAATCCGTTGATGATGCCGGCAAGGATGATGAGCAGCAGGAGGATGCCAGCCAGGAAGGCAGGCATCCAGTTGGTTAACATCTCGGCTATGCCCCAGCCAATCAGACCGCCGTCGTTGCCCACTTCGGCGCGTTGTACGTCTACGCCATTGAGGATGGATAATAACGCCATGAAGGCAAAGGCGGCAGCCTCAAAGGATAACACCCGCTCCCAGCGCAGATGCGGTGGGGCGGGTTCAAGTTCCATAGTCTGCTTGCGGCGTAGGAGCATACGCCATCCCAGAAACAAGGCTGTGGCAACCACCAGCAGGCTGCCCCAGCCAAGCCAGCGCCACAGCACGCCTGCCCACAATTCCAGCAGACTGCCACCCGTGCCTGCCAACCCCAGCAGGGTGAGCAAGCTAAACACCAGGGTGAGCACGCCAGCAATGTCCCAGGCAAAGCGTTCAAAACGCAGCAAAAAGGGTGTGAATCCTTCAGGCGCAGGCGGCGCGAGGGGGGCAGGTGTTTCCTTGGAAGTACGTTTCGTTTCTGGCATAAGCTTTCTAAATGAATTATACCATTTTGAGAAGGCAAAAGCAGGGGTGCAATTGAAATCAAGCAACGGTTTGAGGTGGGCGGTGGAAGCGGGACGAAGGAAAATGGCTGGGAATGCCAATGGGGTGGGGTAGGCGCGCAAAACGGCACAGAGTGTATTATTCATCTGTGCCGTTGTTACGTTTATGCCATTGCAGGTGTTACTGCATCACACACAAGGACTGCCCGGTGTAAAGTGTGTTGGGATTGGGCAGGTTGTTCAACCAAGACAGGTAAGTCCAGGTTACTCCGTACATCAAACCGATGCGGAACAGGTTCTGTCCGGGTTGGACGGTGTGGTAGAGACGACAATTGGTCGGTGGAGACGGCACATACCCACCCGACGAAATGCACAGAGATTGCCCGGCGTACACTGTGTACGGATAGTAAATGTTGTTGATGCTTGCCAGAGTCTGCCAGTTCATTCCGTAGCGAGTGGCGATCTTATACAACGTATCTCCCCATTGGATGGTGTAATATTGCGAGCAACCGTAATACTGGTTGTAGGGGTAATTGTAATTGTAATTATAATAATTCGTCGGGTAATACGTCTTATTATAATTGTAATAGGAGTTGTAATAAGAATTGTATGGGTAGGAATTCGTCGGATACGTAGGATATGTGGGATAGGTCGGGTAATAGTAATTGGCGGTATTGGTTACGTAAGAAGCCGGGTAGACGACCGGTGTGTTCGTCCAGGTAGTGTAGCCGTTATAATAATTATAGTTGTAATTATAATTATTATAATAAGAGGAAGACGGGATACACAAGGATTGTCCGTAACTAATGGCGTAAGGATAGCCAATGCCGTTAACCGATGCCAGATATTGCCAATCCACCCGGTATAGGGAAGCAATACGATAGAGATCGTCCCCGGGTTGGACGACGTAATATTGTGCGCAGGTGGCTGCCCGCGCCACCCCTGGCGTGGCAAACCAGCCCGCGCCGAGCGCTAAAACCATCACAACAACTGCAACAAGGTGAGACATGATACGCATTTTGGTGGACATATTCAACCTCCAGTTCCTATGAACTGCCTGATACGATAATAAACCTCTATCAAAAAACATTATATCATAGATATCGTCTAT
>CAZGDA010000025.1:0-28326 GCA_964524425.1 uncultured Anaerolineaceae bacterium
GGCGCCATGGATGCATCCAACATGCTCAAACCCGCCCTGGCGCGCGGCGAGCTGCGTTGTGTCGGTGCAACCACCTCAAACGAATACCACAAGTATATTGAAAAAGACCCCGCCCTGGAGCGTCGTTTTGCCCCCGTTTACGTGGAAGAGCCTGGCGTGGAAGAGACCATCCAGATGCTAAACGCCCTGCGCGACCGCTACGAAGCCCACCACAAAGTACATTTTTCTGACGAATCACTGGTCATGGCAGCCAAGCTTTCCCAGCGCTACGTTACCGACCGTCACCTGCCCGACAAAGCCATAGATTTAATAGACGAAGCCGCTTCCAAGGTGCGCGTGGCGCTTTACTCCCTGCCCCCCGATTTGAAAGCCATGAAAAGTGAAATTGACCGCATGGCAGCCGAAGAGGAACAGGCTGGTTTGGAGCGCGATTACGAACGCGCCGCCCAAAAGAAAGCCGAACGCATCCGCCTGGAAAATCAGTTCAACGGAGAACGCGACAAATGGGAAGCCGAACACCAGTTAGATGAAGTGGTGGACGTGAACGATATCGCCGAGGTCATTGGACAATGGACTGGCATTCCCATTCACCAAATTATGCAGACTGAAGCACAAAAACTGGTCAACATGGAAGACAAACTGCGCGAGCGCATCATCGGACAAGACGAGGCGATTGCCGCCATCTCCGACGCCATCCGCCGCGCCCGTTCCGGCTTAAAAGACCCACGCCGTCCAATTGGTTCCTTCATATTCATTGGACCCTCCGGGGTAGGCAAAACCGAACTGGCGCGCGTCCTGGCTGAATTTCTCTTCGACGACGAGGACGCCCTGGTGCGCATTGACATGAGCGAATATCGCGAGCAGCACACTGCTTCACGCTTGTTTGGCGCACCGCCGGGATACGTCGGTTACGAGGAAGGCGGGCAGCTCACCGAAGCGGTGCGCCGCCGCCCCTACCGCGTCATCCTCTTCGACGAAGTCGAGAAGGCACACCCGGAAGTGTGGAACGCTCTCCTGCAAATATTGGACGATGGGCGTTTGACCGACGGACAGGGACACATCGTCAACTTCCGCCACACGGTGTTGATTATGACCAGCAACCTGGGCACAGAATACGTGCGCAAGTCCGGAAGTCTTGGTTTCATCCAGTCCACGTCAAATAACGAAGTGCGCCAATCTCACGAAAAAATCATGAAAGCCCTGCGCGACAACTTCCGCCCCGAATTCATCAACCGCATTGATGAAATCATCACCTTCTCACCGCTTTCCAAGGAAGACATGCGCAAAATTGTCGAATTGCACCTCACCGAAGTGCGCCAGCGCTTAATCGAGCTTGGCTTGCAAGTGAACTTGAGCGAAGCCGCTACCGATTGGCTGGCAGAAGAGGGTTATGACCCGGCGTTTGGGGCGCGTCCACTCCGTCGCGCTCTGCAAAAACACATCGAAAGCCCCCTTTCTATGCAACTGCTTTCCGGCACCTTCTCCGCCGGAGATACCATTTTCGTGGACGTCAGCGACGACGAAGAACACAAACTCACCTTCACGCGCGCACAAGCCGGCGCCTCCAAAGAAGAATCTGTCGAACAGACCGCTTTAGCAGAGGCTGAACCTTCTTGACGCAGCGCAAGAGGCTGCTAAAAAAGACTGCACCCGCCTCGCTTCACTCCACACCCCCATTTTCTCAGCGAGCAATCCACATCCGGTGCAAGCAAGGCAAATTTTGAACTTTTTCGCAACCCCTGAATTGGTCTTCCCTCTATCCCTCTTAGTATAGGAGATTTGGTTATGGCAACAGAACAAACCTCGAATTTACAAACGACTTCCTCGGCGCCTTTGGAAGAACGTCTTAGTGCCCTGGTAGAACAATTGAGTGCTTACATTGAGCATTATCATCGCGGCTGGGTGGAACTGGTGGATTTTGATGGCAAAATTGTAACCGTGCGGCTGGGCGGCGCCTGCGAAACTTGCGAACTGCAGGCGCACACCCTGCACGGCTGGGTAGAAGGCACCATCCGCCAGTTCTTCCCCGAAGTTGAGCGCGTCATCTCCGTGCAGTAAAACCAGCCCGCCGCAGAAATAGCCATGAAAGTCAGCACTGTCGCAGAAATGCGCACCCTGGATCAGACAGCTATCCAGCACTACGGCATCCCCGGCGAGTTGTTGATGGAGAACGCTGCCCTGGCGGTGTATTCCGCCTTGCAGCGCGAAATCGAAATCGCCGCGCAAAGATTCCTGGTGATTTGCGGTGGCGGCAACAACGGCGCCGATGGTCTGGCGCTGGCGCGCAAACTACACTCCGCCGCAGCCTCCGTCGAAGTCCTTCTATTAAGCGACCCGCAGCAATACACCGCTGCGGCGCAGATGAATTACGCCATCACCGCCCGCCTGCCAATCTCCGTTCGTAGAATTGAATCCGTTTCGCAGCTAGAAGAACCACTGCGTGCCTGCGACGTCGTCGTAGACGCCATCTTCGGCACCGGCTTAGCCCGCCCGGTGCAGGACGTGTATCAACAAGTCATCGAAGCCATCAACGCCAGCGCCAAACCCGTCGTCAGCGTGGATATCCCCTCCGGCGTCAACGGCGACACTGGCAAAGTCATGGGTGCCGCCGTCAATGCCGCCATCACCGTTACCTTTGGGCTGCCAAAATTGGGCAACTTGCTTTATCCGGGGTATGCACTTTCTGGCAAACTGTACGTCTCGCACATATCCTTCCCTCCTGAAATGTACGCCGCGCTGACCATTGAAACCAACTGCCCTCCTCCTTTGCCGCCGCGCAAAGCCGACGGGCACAAAGGCGATTTTGGCGAGGCCCTGTTCATCGCCGGCTGCGCCAGTTACCTTGGTGCGCCGTATTTCTCAGCGCTCTCGTTTATGAAAGCCGGCGGAGGATACGCTCGCCTGGCTGCTCCCCGTTCCATCACCCCGTTTATTGCCGTAAAAGGCAGCGAAATTGTCTTCCTCCCCCAGGCAGAAAGCGGGGCAGGCAGCCTGGCGCTTTCTTGCAAACCCACCTTGCTCGATCTGGCGGAAAAAGTAGATTTCGTCGTCCTCGGACCGGGCATCTCCCTGCACCCCGAAACGCAGGAACTGGCGCGCCAGTTAACCGCCGAGCTGCATAAACCTCTCTTGCTCGATGGCGACGGCATCACCGCCCTTTGCGAAAACCCCGACATCCTTCGCCAACGCCAAGCCCCCACCGTACTCACACCGCACCTCGCTGAAATGGCGCGTTTGACAAAAAGCAGCACCGCCGCAATAGACGCCGATAAACTGAGCGCGCTGCGCCGTGCCTGCACCGACCTCAACGCAGCCATCGTCTTGAAGGGCGCTCATTCTCTCATCGGTTTTCCCGATGGCAGCGTGTTCGTCAACCTCAGCGGTAATTCAGGAATGGCAACCGCTGGCTCCGGCGACACGCTCACCGGCGCCATTGCTGCCATGTACGGCTTGGGGCTGCCCTTTGCACAAGCCGTACAGAAAGGCGTCTTCTTGCACGGTTTGGCAGGGGACCTGGCTGCCAGCGACCTGGGAGAGGACGGCGTTACCGCGTCCGACATCCTCGACCATCTGCCGGCTGCTCTCCAGCGCGAACGGCTTGGCACAGCTCCTTGCGCACCCCTCATAGAGATCTAAACCTGCCCGTACTCCGCAATTGACCTTGTCAGTACTCCATAGTCCATCATATAAATCACAGCCAACCTGTATCCATTCCCTCGCCTGCCTGCGTGAATTGAGTTATAATAATAGAAAGTGGAGGCATCCAAAATGAAACGTGGTTTTATCGCTCTAATGATTGGCGTGTTGATCGCCGCTTGTGGCTTTTTAGGAGGCAACTCCCCCATACTTGGAGGTCCCGACCCCGCAGCGCAAAAAAGCACCGCCGAGAGCATGACGCATCAGGCAGAAACGCAAAAAGCCATGATTGATACACAGGTAGCAGAAGGGATAGCGAAACTCGCTCAACAATCGCCAATTCCACAAGCTGCGGAAGCAACGCCTTCGCCGCAAATTGCCGGAGCGGCAGAGACCAAAGCAGCTCAAAAGACCGCCGCCGTCGCCCAACTGCTCACCGCCGCCGCAGGAACCCCCTCTGAGGCTTCCACACAAGCGGGCGACGTTGCCCCGCTCAGCTCACCCGTCCCTCAGATGGACCCCAAATCCAGCGACGGTACAGACTTCAGCGGAGCGCATTTTTACGCCTGGGGACAGTGGAATCCTGACACGTACGGGGTTACTATCGAACTCACCGGACCCGTCGGCGGTAACGGCGGCAAGAACTTCAGCATGAAAGTAAGCAACAACGTCCTGGACAAATGCCTTGTCCCCTTAGATTTCCCCAACCGCCTTTATTGCACTGGTAAGCCTTTTAACGGCGGAAAACACACCATCGAAGTCTACGAAAACGTCAACGGGCAGCAAGTCTTGCGCTTTACGGATAAATACACCTTCCCCGCCTGGACTTCCACGCCAGAGAAAAAGCCCACCAAGACACCCAAACAGGGAGAAGAATAGCGCTGCGCAGCTTACCCTGTGGAATAAAAAGGATAAAAGCATGAAATACAATTTTCTCATCCTATTTCTGCTTTTGGCTCTGTCTGCCTGTTCAACAGCAAATGCCCCCATCGCCACTGCCATCGTGCAAACCCAGGCAGCCGCAGCCACGCAAGCCATGCTCGCCCAGCAGCACACGCAAATGGCAATTGCCAACCTTCTTCTGACGCAGAACGCGGTTAGCCTGAATCAACAGCAAACCCAATCTGCCATTCTGCAAACCCAGGCTGCCCTCAACGCCCAGCAACAAATCCAGGCTTCCATCGCCCAAACCCAGGCAGCCGTGGTGGCAAACCCTCCCACGCAAGCAACATCTGAAGAGAGTACCCCCATCCCTGGGGTTAACCCCATTTCCAGTACAGGGGTGGACTTCACTGGCGCCAAAATCTACAGCCAGGGCAGCCTGGGATCTCGCCAGTACATGGTCTCAATCCAGCTTTCCGAATCGGTGAAAGAAATCAGCGGCACATACTTCCTCGAAGTTGCCGCAAAACGCTTTAAATGCTCCGTAATAAAAGATTATCCCAATCGCCTGTATTGCAACGGACCTTCTCCACGCGGTGGGTATCACGCGGTGCGCGTGTACGAGGACTTAAGCGGTCTCGCCCGCCTCGTTATGGTAACCGATATAACCACCCCCATCTGGACACCCACCTTCATTCACGGCGGTCTCCCCTCACCCACCGAATAATCCTCGGCGGCATTGGTTTTCCCCTATCACGAAACAGCTCGTAACACGAGCACACTCTATTTACGCGCCGCGTTGCCTTATCTGCAAACGCTGGACGAGGTGCGCTCGCTGTTGCAACATAGACGCACATCCGCAGCCAGCACGATTCGTCATTCCCGGTTTTCTCCCGCCTTCTGCATCTCTCAAGGGGCGTATGCGCCTCTGCTCTTTAAACAGGCAAAATAGGATAGGTACTTCCCCCGTGCGGGATGACCAACACCTTTGCCGGTGTTTGCACCTGCGTCAAAGCTATCGCCTCCTCAAGGCTGCTCACAAAACGCACAAAAGGCAACCGCTCGTGCAATTCAACCGGGATGCTGGGCGCGTAAAGCAGCAAATTACACCGCCGCATTGCTTGCAAGGCAAAGTAGAGAAAGAATTTATCCTCCTCACCCATCCCCTTCAGCGAGAGTTTGGGCACCAAAGGCAGCAAGATCGGCGCAAGCAGCTTCAAAGCCGAACGCCCAACTGGCAGCTTGCGGTTTGCCAAACCAAACACCCCCACCCCTTCTTCGGCGCGCACCCGCACGATCATCGGCCCCCCGCGCCGTACTGCACGGATGTTGTTGGCTAGCGCTTTCACCCCCTGGCGCAGGTCCTGGTCCATCGGATGCGACGTGGTGATGACGACATCCCCCAGGCACGGGAGCTGTACGCCGTAAATCTGGGCGCTCGCCTGTGCGCCGGCGCGATGTGCCTCCAAGGGGTGCCCGCACACGACCTTGACCACCTCCAGAGCGCTGTTCAGCACCGCATTCACCACAAAAACCGGCTGTGGCAACATCTGTGCCCCTTCTTCCAGGTCCAATCGCATCGGGTTGCGCTCAACCGGCTGTCCAGCGTTGTTAAACGTCTCCGGCTGGCAATTCAGGGCGTGGTTAGCCGCAATCGTCTGTCTGCCTGCCACCCCAGGGATGAGATTCTTATACCCCCCGCCAAAACTGGCGATCGTGTGCGGCTCAATACACCCCACCAGGATAACCAGGTCGGCTTCTGCCACAGTTTTATTGAGATACACCGGCACGCCCCGCTTCGTCGTTCCCAGAAAACGCAAGCCTTGCGCCTCGTCGCAGTTATGGTTTTCCCAGCGCAGCGGGGCTTGACCGTCGTAACCATCCAGCCAGTGTCCGCCCACGCGCTGCCGCAGCTCCTCCTCCTGCATTGGGCGGTGCACCCCCAAGGCGGTAACAATCGTAATCTGCCCAAAACCAACCCCAGCCCGGTTTAATTCGGCAAACAACGGCGGCAACATTTTGGCAACCGGCGTCGGGCGGCTGTCGTCGTCAATCACCAGGGCAATTTTCTTGTCCGCCCCTGCCAAATTCAACAGGCGCTCTGAGGCGATCGGTGCTTCCAGGCTGCGCTGCACTTCCGCGTTGACGTCTGTTACTGCTGGCGGCGAGGCAGGTTCCAATACTCCCTTCAGTTGCCAATCCGCAGGTAACGTCAAGCTCAGACTTTCTCTTCCCCAGGGAAGGCTTACGACTTGGCTTGCCATGCGACATCCTCCTTACATCATTTTAGATTATAAATTGTTTCACCACTTCATCGAGTGTTTTCGCCATTGCGCTCAAGGTTTGCGCTGCAGCAGTTAATTCCTCCACCTGGGCGTTCATTTCCTCGGCGGAAGCCGATATTTCCTCCACCGAAGCGCTGTTTTCTTCACTGACACTGGCAATGTTCTCGACCGCCTGGGTTACCTCGCTGGATGAGGCAGACATCTCTTCCGTTGCCGCTGTGTTTTCCTCCACCACCGCCGAGACAACCTCCAACTGTTCCACAACCTGACCGCTTAGCAAAGACATTTCCTCGCTGGCTTTAGAATTAATTTCGGCAGCCTTCATCAGCACTTCCCCTTGTTGTACAACCTGCGCTGCCAGTCCCGCCATACCTTCCGCTGCCTGCCGGTTGTGCTGGGCGATCTCCCCCGCGCTGCGCACGGATTCTTCCAGTCCCTGGCGAGCAGCTTGCATCGCTTCCATCGCCTGGCGAATTGCCTGAACGCGCTCGACCGATGCTACCGTACTATCCGTAATCGCCCGGAATGCGTCCTGGGCGCGGCGTGTGCTTTCCACTGCGTAAGCCACGTTTGCACCGGCGCGGTTCATCGCCTGCACTGCCTCCTGCGTGCCGTTTTGTACAGTCTTGATAATTTCACCGATCTCACCGGTCGCCTGGGCGGATTTCTCGGCGAGTTTTCTCACCTCATCCGCCACCACTGCAAACCCGCGCCCGTGTTCTCCGGCACGCGCCGCTTCAATCGCCGCGTTCAACGCCAATAAATTGGTTTGGGAGGCAATATCCTCAATCGTGGCTACAATTGCCCCAATTTGCCCAGAGCTTTGCCCCAATTCCATCACCCGCCGCGCCAGTTCTTCCGTAGCCGAGCGCACTTTGTCCACTTCGCCCGCCGTCTCCTCCACTATGTTTGCCCCTTCCGAGGCAATACGCGCCGATTGCTCGCTGCCCTCTGCTACCTGATCTGTTGCCGAAGAAACCCGCCCAATTTCGTTTGAGAGTTGTTCCCCTGCCCGACTGGCTTTCTCCAACCCCTGCGACTGGACTTGCGCTCCATGCTCTAAGTTATGAATAGATAGCGACAATTGCTCCGCAGACATGCGTGATTGCACCACGGATTGTTTTTGTTCTTCCCCGCTATTTTGGATGTGCGCAATCGCCTGTGATAGGCGCCGAATCATCCCCGCAGTCTGACTGATCGCCTTCTCCTGTTCCTGCGCGCCGTTGGCTACCCCTTCCACTGCGCGCGCATTTTGTTCCACTACTTCCGCCGTGCGCGCTGTGGATATGGATTGCTGCGTTAACCCATGCGCAATTTGCTGGATAGTAGACGTTATTTGTGAAATTGCCTGGCTGGATTGCGTCGTGGAGGCTGCCAATTGCTCCGAAGCTCCCAACAAACTAGACGCGCTCGAAGAAACTTGCCCGATCACATTCCGCAGATTGGCGTTCATTTGTTCAAAAGCCTGCCCGGCATCCTGCAAACGGGCTATCATCACGTTGAACGCCTGCGCAAGTTGTCCAACTTCATCCCCTGAACGCACGTCCACCGTGTTGGATGCAACCTTGAAATTCCCTCTCAGGTCGCCCTGTGCCAGGGCGTTCAATTCGCTCGCCAGGTTTTGCAGATCCACTTCGGCAATTTGTTGAGACGTGCGGGTTAAAGCTTGAATGGGAAGGGCAATACCCCGGCTGATGAGCACAGCCAATAAAATTGCCAGCAACACCCCTAGAAAACCCGCCGAAACCATTATTCTTGTAGAATTTGTAAAAGCTTTATCTCCTTCTTTGCTCAGATCTGCGGCGTGATGTCTGGCAATCTCTGAGAGTTTTCCCAGGGCATCGTCTACAGCTTTACGAGTCGCTGCTGTTTTCGGGTCTAATATCACTTCCATCGCCCCTTCAATGTTCCCCGTCTCAATTCGCGCTGCAACCGTTATCATCATCTCCTGATACTCCAACCAGGTTGGATCGAATTGAGCAAAAATCTCCTTTTCTTCCTCCTCAAGCTGTATGGAACGATAAAAATCAATTTGTTCATTCACTTCCGCCAGATACGTGCTCACATTTTGTTTAATCTTTGGACGATTTGCTTCTACAAGTATGGATGCGTAGATGTCACTCCGTATTTTATAAAGGGTTGTTGTGGCAACACCTAGTTGTTGAATGGCAAGGGTATGCTCACTATACATTTCCCTCATGCCTTCATCTATGCTCTTCATGTTAACGTATCCCATCCCCGCCACAACGATAACGATCAGAGCCAGAAAGAGAAAACTGCCCATTAACTTTTTGCCAATTCCAAGCTGCCTGATTCTTTTCATAGCGTATACTCCTAACCCGTTCCTAAACCGAGTGCCAATCTACCAATAAATTTTCTATAAATCAGCCCATAACAACAGACACAGGCATTCCCGATTTCTAGTTAATAAAACCATACCCAAGTCTGTCATCTCTTTTCATTGACAAACGCTTATATAAAATTATAGCAATCCGCATTTGGTTTGTAAAGAATTGATTTTTATCTATTTTTTTTGTAATTATTTAAATGGGACACACGCCCCATCGCTTTACAGTATAATTGTGCCAGAAAAAGGAGACGCTTTCTCATGGGCTTCAGTCATAGCAGTTGGATGGCTTACATCCATTCGGAACAAAAATCTACCCACCTCACCTGGGGGTTGATGCAGCGCGTACTGCGTTATTCTTACCCCTATCGCTGGAAGATCATTGCCATGTTGGTGCTGATCCTGCTTCAGGCGTGTCTCAATTTGCTCAACCCGCTCTTGCTGCGCGATTTGCTAGACCACGCTATCCCGGCGAAAGACATCCCCGGCTTGATTCGATTAGCCCTTGGGTTATCCTTCATCCCCGTACTCAGCGGCGCGCTGAACGTGCTGCAACGCTGGTTCAACGCCGGCGTGGGCGAAGGTGTGATCTACGATTTGCGCGTAGCGCTCTTTTCACACTTACAGCGCATGTCGCTGCATTTCTTCACCAACACCAAAGTCGGCGAACTGATGAGCCGCTTGAACAACGACGTCGTCGGCGCGCAAAACGCCATCAGTTCCACCGTTGTCAACATCATCACGAATATTATCCAGACCGTCGCCGTGTTGGCAGTCATGTTCACTCTGGAATGGCGTCTGACGCTCATCAGCATAGCCATATTTCCACTCTTCATCTACGCCGCACGCCGGCTTGGAAATCTCCTGCGCGACATTGCCCGTGCCCAAATGGACGCCAATGCCCAGATGAACGCCATGATCAACGAAACTCTCAACATCAGCGGTGCTCTGCTGGTCAAGCTGTTTGGGCGCGCCCAAACCGAAACCAGCCGCTTTGCACAGCGCGCCGGGCAAGTGCGCGATCTGGGCATCCGCCGCGCCGTCATCGGCATTCTCTTCTTCATGCTCATCAGTCTGCTCAGTTCCATCGGCACGGCGTTGATTTATGGCATTGGCGGTTATCTAACCATCCAGGGCGCGTTTTCCATTGGCACCATCGTGGCGTTTGGCTCGTACCTCGGCATTTTATACGCCGCTCTGCAAGGGCTTTCCAGCGCGCCGGTGGAGTTTTCCACTTCGGTGGTGAGTTTTGAACGCGTATTCGAAGTCGTGGACCTGCCCCTGGATATTGCAGAAAAACCAGCCGCGATCGCTCTGCGCAACGTCTCCGGACAGCTAGCCTTCGAGAACGTTACCTTTCGGTACGAGGCAAACCCGCACAGCCAGCTGAGTGACGTGCAGCGTTTTGGGCGCGCAGACACCGTCCAGGCTGTGTTTTCCGGTAAACCCGAATCACACGAAGAGGAGAACCAGCAATTGCAAGCTGCGTCATCCTCTCTGCATGGGCAGGCGCGCGAGCACGCGTTAGAAGGCATCTCCTTCCGCGCCGAGCCAGGGCAGTTGGTTGCCCTGGTTGGTCCTAGCGGAGCCGGAAAAACCACCCTCACCTACTTGATTCCACGCCTGTACGACCCCAGCGCCGGACGCATATTGCTGGATGGGCACGACCTGCGCGACGTAACCCTGGAATCTCTGGCAGCCCAAGTCGGTATGGTTACCCAGGAATCTTATCTGTTTCACGACACCATCCACACCAATTTAATCTATGCTAAGTTAAACGCCAGCCAGACGGAAATTGAACAAGCCGCCAAAACCGCCAACATTCACGATTTCATCACCGGCTTGCCAGATGGGTATAACACCATCGTCGGCGAACGCGGTTATCGCCTCAGCGGCGGGGAAAAACAACGCATTGCCCTGGCACGCGTCATCCTCAAAGACCCGCGTATCCTCGTTCTCGATGAAGCCACCAGCCACCTGGATAGCGAATCGGAAGCCCTCATCCAGGAAGCCCTCAAACGCGTGATGGCAAATCGCACCAGCATCGTTATCGCCCATCGCCTCAGCACCATCCTCTCGGCAGACTTAATCCTGGTCATCCAGCGCGGCTGCATTGTCGAACAGGGCACACACTCCAGTCTACTCGCACAGGCAGGTTTGTACGCCCATCTCTACGAAACACAATACAGGCAAAACAACGCCACTCCTACAAGGTTTCCATGAACACGCCATTTCCTGAACACACCGAAGAAGATATCCGCTTGCGCCTGCACCGCGCCAGCCTGGCTGAGCAGGAGCAAATCCTCGCCGACCATTTTCCCGCCCAAACCGAACTGCACGACCCGTTTCCCCATTCTGTTTTCAACCAGCCGCTCCGACTTGCTGCGGTGCTCGTTCCCTTGCTGCAAATAAACGAACACTGGCACCTGCTCTTCATTCGCCGCAGCGAAACGGAGAAAGACGCTCACAGCGGGCAGGTGGCTTTCCCCGGCGGGGGCTGCGAAACCGGCGAGTCTGCCGAACAAGCCGCACTGCGCGAGGCGTCTGAAGAAATTGGTCTACGCAGCGCTGACGTGCGCGTCCTGGGTCAATTGCACCCGCTGCGCACTATCACGAATTTCTTGATCACGCCGGTTGTGGGCGTCATTCCTTACCCTTACCCATTTCAGCCTGATCCAGCAGAAGTGAGCCGCATCTTCACCTTACCCTTGGCATGGCTGGCTGACAGTAAAAACCGCCAGGACCGGCAACATTATCTTTCTCCCCAGGTCGGTTCCATCCTGGTCATTTACTACTCCCCTTACAATGGGGAAGTTTTATGGGGAGCCAGCGCCCGCATCACGCAGGACTTTCTAAACGCCTACACCCTTCCATAGACGCAAAAAGCCCCTCTTTCCGTAAGAAAGAGGGGCTTTCATATTATTCATACAAGAAATTAATCTTCTTCTTTCTCTTTCTTGCCTTTTTCCATAACTTCAGGCTCTTCACCGCCGCCCGCCAGGGCTGCCATCGCAGATTCCTCGCCAGCCGGTAGAGCCACGTTCACCAGCATCTCGCCCGGATTGCTCAATATCGTTACACCCTCCGGCGCCACCACGTCGCGCACGTGCAAAGAAGAGCCGATCTTATCCAGCACAGAAATATCCACGCGGATTACTTCCGGCAAATCTTTTGGCAAACACTCGACCTCAACTTCGCTTTCGCCCATGACCAGAATACCGTTCAAGTCTGTTACCGCCGGGGCGCTGCCAACAAAATCCAGACGTACCCAGGTACGCAGTGTTTCCGTCATGGATACTGCCTGAAAATCAACGTGCACAAAACCGCCGCGAATAAAATCGCGTTGTTTATCGCGCAACAAAACCACCATCTCGTCGCCATCTACCTTCAACGTAATCAGGTGGGACGAGCCAACTTTAGATAAAATGCGGTTGCCTTCGCGCGCATCCAGCGTCAAAGCCATGGGCTGGATGTGTTTGCCATACACTACGGCAGGCATTTTACCCTCACGGCGCAAGGCTCTCACCTGTTTGCCGATCACGGAACGTTTCGTTGCTTCAACAATTATCTTCTCTTTTTCCATAATTTCCTTCCTGGAACGCCTCTCACCCTTTGCGTGGGTTACCCTCGTTCCTGCGGGTTTCGGCGCAAACGTCTTTTGCGCCTCTTTGAGTTCCCCTTTGCGGGGATTTCCGGTTTCCACCGGTGGGTATTTTCGCCAAAGCGGCGTATTATTTTACCATATCCTCACACTTCGCGCAAAGGAATTTTTAACGCGAAACGGTCATCTTCAGCACTTCACCGTCTTCATCAATTGTGAAGCGCGCCACAACCTGGTGTGTAATGGATTTCCCCGCCACGCGCTTGTGCAGCGTAACTACCCGGCGCGGCAAGCTTTCCGCCGCATACAGTTTTGCCGCCGGTTTCCCGTTCAGGCGTTTGGTTGGCTGCACGGGTAGTTCCGGGTACATTTCACTCAAACTCATCTGCGCGTCCTCCATCCCTGGCAGATATTTCGCCACTGCTCCCTTGATTGCGTCCAGCGCATCGCTCGTCAGCGCCTGGCTTGCACCCGCCTGTGGCTGCTCTTGCACAGTTTTCACCGCCAGAGCCTGGCGCGGGCGCGCCAGCTCTTGCGCGCTACGTCGCTTGGGTTGGCTGCTATCCAAGCGCGCCAGCGGGTCACCGTATAAAACAAACTGGATGAGCGTCTTCTGGTCTTCCCCATCCAGAAAACCTTGTTTCTGGTGCATTTCTGCTGCCAGGTCCACTTTGGCGCGCCGCAAAGCCTCACCGGCAGTCAAACCATCCTTGAGGTATTGCCAGTAGGTATACCCGAGCATGTCCGCTGCCGAGAGCGGTGTGGTAACCGAGCCGTATGCTGTACAGGTCGAACCGACCAATCCCTGGCTGCCCAGGCTGAGGAATTTAAGCGACATCGCCTCATCCACTTCCTTTCCAATACTGTGTGCCCCATAGCACGCTTCGGTGAAGATGAATTCCGGCACGTCCTCATTGCCATGTAAATTACTGGGGCGCAATGCAACCGGGTAATCGTCCTCCGCCAGCCATTCCTGTACGTTGCGTCCCAAGGCTTGGCGCGGGTCGCGTTGTCCAAACCATTCTGGCGCGTCCTCCACCCCGTGCAGGTTGAAATAACCCAACCTGGCAGGCACAAGACTGCCGTTTGCAAAACCATCCGCATCAAACGGCGGCGAAACAAACAAATCCTCCGCCCCGCCAATTGGCTTGAAAACCGCCACGGAAGCCTCTTTCCAGATCGCCGCCGTACAGCCCAGGCTGGATTTGCGCCGGCGCTGTGCCGGGGAAATCATCCCCAGCAGTGCATCCAGAAAACGCACCAGCCAGGGTTTTTCCTGCAGCGGCTGTTGTTGGTGGCGCTCCAGCATGCGCGCAAGCATGTCCACCAGCACCTGTGCGTCCCTGCCTGTACCCGCGCACACACGTCCCACCTGCCAATCGGGGACGAAATAATTCTCGTCGCGCGTCGCGTAAGGATTATCCGAAGGCACGTCAATGTCCGGGTCATCTACCGGATTGGGCAGCTTGTGAAACGGGATAATCTCCGTCCCGCCCACAATCAACAGCGCTCCAATCATCATGCCGCGCTTCCCCAATGCCTGGTCCAGGTCTGCCAGAGAGAGTTTCAACTGCCATGCGTCCCGGGCAGAGACAGGTTTAATGCCCAAAGCCGCAGCGCTGCGCGGATCATCTGCGTAAAGCAAGTGCGCATTCCAACCCGCACGTTTCCCCACCGCCTGAACCAATTCCTGTAAAGCGCGGTCGAGCGCTTCAAACCCTGCCTGTCCGTATTGCTGAATTAACCCCTGGCGCGAACTCCAGGCAATATAAACCGGAAAACGCCCATCGCTGCGCGCCAGGTGCGGTTGTTTAAGAGAGTGGGCAATCTTATCCAGTTCCTGTAAAACCTCGTCCGTCAAGACGCTCTGGTCTTGCGTTTCCCCAATCAGAGGTTCATCCGGCGCGGGGATGGATTGGATCGGCGGCTCCTGCGCTGCCTCTGGTGCTGTAAAAAGAGTCGTCCCGGGCAGTTGATTCCAACCCAGCAGCGCCGCAACCGCGGCCGGCATGGGGATGTCCAAATCTAGCGTCGGTGCATCCAGCCACAGGCTACGGTAAGGATGGTTTTTTCCCCACAAGCGCTGCGCCGTTTGCCCGCCAATGGCTCGCCCCGCCACCTGATGCAGTAACGCCACCCCGCGTTCCGACTCACCCCCATCCATCAGCGAAGCCGCCAGAATCAGGCTAATCGGCAGACAATCCTGCCAGCGCTGGTGATAAAACTCCGCCATCGAGTTTAACGCGAACGTGTTTCCGTCCCCGTCTTTTTCAAGCTGGCTTCGTAAAATTTGCAAGTGTGTCAAACCTAGTAGTGGAACGTCCAACTGCGCCGTGCTATCCAGCGCCTTTTGCAACAACGTTTCCGCATCACCGATTTGCGCGTGCGCCATAGCCTGACGCGCCTGCCACAACGCCCGGCTCCAATCCGGCGCCGGTAAGGCGTAACTGCGAATGAAGGTTGCTTCCTCCCCTACCAATGCAAACAGATTGCCTTCCGCCAGGGATACATCATCTTGTGTATAAATTTGAGCCATCTGCACGCGCACCGACTGCGCTTCCACGTACTCCGGGTCTTGACGGCACACCTCATCAAGCAGAGCCATCGCCTGGCGGGTTTTATCTGTGTCCTGCCCGGCTTCCGCCAGCAGCGCCAGGGAAAGCATAAAGCGTACTTCCAAATCGCCTGGATACACTTCCAGCCAGCGTTGCGCAGCCTGACGGGCAAAACGAATCTCGCTGCGCTCCTGGCGCAGATTCAACACCCCGCGCAACAGCAATAAAAATGATTCACGCGTCAGAGTCTGTCTCGGTTGGGATGATTGCGTCATAGGCTCCTCGTTTCAACGAACATCATTTGCCATGTACCAGGTTGACAGCCACAACCGACCCAAGCAAACGCTGAATGCGCAAATCATCCGGGGCAAGTTGCGCTGCCTTTTGCAGCATCTTCTCCGCCCCGCTGTAATCGCGGCTTTCTTTCAACGCCTGCCCCGCCAGGTAATATGGGCGTGGGTCGTTTGGCATAAGTTGAATGGCTTTCTTATACACCTGCAGCGCTTGAGCGTGTTGACGCCGTTCCTGATACGTCAACCCCAGGTCCATGCAAGCTTCAATTTCCTCTGGATGGAGACGCACCGCTTCGCTCAAATGGTGCACTGCCTGGTCAAGCTGTCCGGCGTGCTGGAACATGCGTCCCGCCAGATGATGCAGGCTGGCTTGCTGCTCATCATCTAACACACCTTGGGCGTTTTGGAGGGCAATTTGGGCGGCTTGCAGCGCCGCGTCGTATTGTTCCACCTTCGCCAGTGTTTCTGCCGTTACAGCCAACACCGCCGCGTCGTCAGGGTATTGCTCCACCAGTTCCTGCAGGGCAGGTAAAGCTGCCTTATCCCCCTGCATCCGGCGGATGAGTTGAATCCGTTCCAAATGCACCAGCATAGGCTCTGAGGATACTTGCGCCGCTTTTTCCAGCGCACGCAAAGCTTTTTCCGGTTGTTCCAAGCCTGCCAGCGCCTGGGCAAGCACGCGGTACACCTGGGGTTGACGGCTGTCCATCTGCATTGCCGTCTTGGCAAATTTGTACGCCCCCTTCACGTCCCCGGCTTTGACTGCAATTTCTGCCCGCAGTAAATACGCCTCCCAGCCGTCTGGTTTTAGACGGATGCTTTCCTCTACACATGCCCCGGCTTTGTTGATATCCCCCGCCGCCAGATACGCCTTGGAAAGCGCCGTCCACGCCTCCACGTCGTCCGCGGCAAGCTGAGTAACCGCCTGAAAAGCCTTGCCAGCCTTGGCAAACATCTTCTGCTGCATATACATCTGTCCAAGCTGGGTGTTGAAATAGGCCTGTTGTGGGTGTAAAACTGCCGCCTTTTCCATGTGCACAAGCGCTTCTTCCACGTCTCCTGTCTGGCTGCACAAATTCGCTGCCAGTGCATGCCAAGCCGCTTCGTCTTCCCACCCTTCCAGAGCCTGCTCTATCGCCTGTAAAGCCGTCTCCTTCTCGTCCGCTTTTTGGGCTGTCAGAGCCACCAGGGCGTGATACATGGAGGCATGCCCGCTCAAGGGATAGTCTGCCAAATTCTCCACGGCTGTGGTGGCAGCTTCCAGTGCTTCGGCGGGTTGTTTCTCCATCAATGCCAGCGCCAGTTCAGCCAACACCTGCGGATGATACGGGTAATCGCGCCCCACCTGCGCTGCCAACGTTAAATTCCTCACCCTGCCCAGCGCGGCGATGTAGGCTGCCGTGTCTTCTGCGTTGGCAGGTAATTTTGAAAGAGCCAGCAAGACTTCCTGGGAAGGGATTTCGTCAAACACAAACCTGCCACGCACCCACCAGCGTTGAATAACCGCAGGAATAGACTGCAACTCCAGTTTGGCTGCCGCGCCGTTGCGTGCGCTGTGAATTGCCGTGATGCGCTGTGTGGCGTTGCGGATTGCGCCCGCAAACTTCTCGCGGTTCGTATCAGATAACGCCTCCTCCCCCGGCGCGTGGCGCTGCACACCCAGGGCGCGGCACACCCGCTGCGCTTCCGCCCGTTTAACCAGCGTGCGACTCAACACCAGGTAAGGGCGTGGTTCGCCGGGGTTGGCGTTTACCGCTTTCTCCACAAGCCGCAAGGCGTTGTTCCAGTCTCCCAGTTCCAGCGCGGCTTCGCAAACTGCCAACAAGCCGTCTGTTTCCCCTGCTTGTTTTTCAATTTCTTCCAGCGCAGTCTTAAGTTGGCCGAACGCTTCTTCTTCAGCCTGCGCCCGTCCACCCAGGCGTGCCATCAGAGCCGCCAACCGCGCTCGCAAATCGGGAGCGTAGCGCTTTCCCGGCTCTGAAAATAAAGCCGCAATGGCTTCTACCACACGGGTTGCTTCGTCCACCTTACCAATTTCTAACGCCGTTTCCCCTTTCAGACACAATAATTTCAAATAGTCTGCTTTCTCGGAAGCGGGCAATTCTCCTGCGCCAAGCGATTCTGTCTCTCCAATACAATTGCGCGCCAGCTCCGTTTGCAGCATTTGATATGCAAACTGCGCCGTTCCCAACCGGACGGAAAGAGGCTGCTCGCTACTGGCAAGGATTTTGGCGTGTTCCAACGCGCCAGCCAGGTCATTGCTGCGACGCAACACGTTCATCACCTGGTAACGCGCCTCGGCGTCGTTGGGTTCAATCCCCAACACTTGCTCTAAGCAAGCCAGGGCGGCTTGTGGCTTTTCCAGTTGGGCATACAGGTCAGCCTTAAGTGGGTTAACCTGCATAATCTTGTGCGGTTGTAACGTCAATGCCTGCTCCACAGCCTCCAAACCAGCCTGGGGGTTGCCTGTTCGCTGGTAAGATTTGGCTAAAGACATCAACAAATCAAAGCGTTCGTCCTCGGAAACGTCCACAAACTCAGCCCGCGCCCGTTCCAGACACGCAATAGCCAAACCCGGCTCGTCAAAAGCCAGCAGGTGTTCAGCGGAAGAGAGCAAATCCGTAAAAGATGCGTCCGGCAGGTGAACAATCCGTTCGAGGGTTGTCAAAGCCTCGGCGCGCTGGTTGGCTTTGCGCAGCGCCTGGGCAAGCTGTACCAACACTTGCACGTCGCGCGGAGCCAGTTGAGCCGCCCGCGAGAGAGCCTCTACTGCGTCCAACGGCGCGTCCAGAGCCAACCCCTGCCGCGCAAACCACATGATAGTTTCCAAATCCGCCGGGTGAAAAGCCAGGGCGTGGTGGGCTGCGTCCAGCGCTTCTGCAAATAAATTCGCCGCCGCGAATGCGTCTGAAATTGCCTGCCAGAGAGCAGGATCGTTCGGCGCTGCGGCAATTGCGTCTTGCAATGCTGCGATAGCCGTAGCCGGTTGGTTATTTTGTCGCGCCGCCTGGGCAAAACCGAGCGCAATGCGCGCCTGCCATTCCTCTTGCGCAGGAAGCGCAGAATCAAAGACCTTGCGATAATACGCCAGAGATTCAACTGCGTTTCCGCTCTGCGCCATCGCTTCCGCTAAAATAACGTGCATTTCCGCGGGCACCATAGAAGGCTCCGGCAGGTTTGAAAGCAAAGCTGCCGCACGCGCAGGTTGTTTGGCTTTATCCAATAAAATACGCGCCGCCTGCACGCGCAGCCCAATATCTTGCGGTTGAACAGCCACAGCCTTGGAAAGATAATCCGCCGCCGTCTCCGCATCTTGCGCGGCGAGGATATCCGCCGCCTGGATCAGCCAGTTGGGTTCATCTCCCCAACCTTGCAGCGCCTTTTGGATGGCAAAAATCGCCCGCGCTTCATCCCCATTGCGTCGCGCCAGGGAAGCGCCGAAAGCCTGCAACAGGTGCGAAATAAAATGTTCCGCAGGCGCCTCTTCCGCTGCCATAGCAGCAGACTGCATGGCTGCCTGGGGCGCCGTCTCTGCCAGGGCAAAAGCAGCCGCAGCGTTCACACGCCAGGTGTTGGCGTAGGGGGTTTCCGGCAGCGCACTACCAGGCTCCACCTGGCGTGCCAGGGAGAGTACGTAGGCAGCGGCGTCGTCCGCCGAACTCTTGAGCAGAGCCGCTTGCGCCGGCGCCGCACCAAAGACTGCCTCCGCGCGCCATAACCAGCGTTGAATCAACGCGCACGGGCTGAACACCCGGCTGGCTGCACTTCCCAGCGCGTCCTTACATTCCTCAAAGGCCGCGTTTGACAGCGTATCTTCTCCTGGGGCATGACGAATGGCGCCTGCCGCGTGGCACATTTGTTTTGCTTCTGCCTGCAAAACAAGCCCACGTCCAAGCGCCAGATGCGGGCGCGCTTCCAATGGTTGCAACGTAACCGCCTTGTGAAAGTCCTCTAACGCCGCCGCGAATTGCCCAAGGCTGATCCGTGCCTGCCCAAATGCAATCAACTCCGCCGCCGATACATCGTCGCCGCCCGCCATTTCGGCGTTTTGCAGTGCAGACGCAGCCGCCTGTATCCGCCCTTCCAGTGCATACATACGCGCCGCGTATTCCTGTTCACCTGTCTGTCCGGCTTTTGCCAGCAAATCCTTTGCGAAGTTTATTTCCTTTTCCACGTCCGCAGCCGGGTCATTTTCCAGCGCCAGTTCTGCTTTCAGACACGCCCATTTCACTCGCTCTGCGCCGTTCAGGCGGCTTGCGTCCCCGTCCAGCAGAGCCTCAGCCAGGCTGGTTTCCAGCATCTGCAAGGCAAAATCTGCCGCATCCAATCGTTCCGCCAGAGGGAGAGCCGTAAACGCCTTGGCTTGCTCTAAAGCGCCCAACATGTCTCCTGTGGAGCGCAGTATTTCCAGCATCCGTTTGCGCGTGGCGCCATCCTGCGGGTTGGCTTCCAAGGCAGCCTGCAAACACACCAGCGCCTCGCGCGGCTGCTCCATCTGTAGATACAAATCCGCCTTTATCTGATTGATGGCGCCGAGCGCTTCTGGCTTGATTCCCAAAGCGATCTCCGCCGCCTCCAAGCCAGCCAGCGGGTTGCCGTTTTTATGATATGCCCTGGCAAACGCCTGGTAGATGTTGAAGCGTGCCTGGTCGTCCGCAGTGAGGAATTCCTTGCGGGCGCGTTCCAGGCAGGCAATCGCCAGCGCTGGTTCGTCAAATTCCAGCAAAGCCCTGGCGCTGTTGAGCAGCTCGTCCAGAGTAGCATCTGGCATGTGTACGATCCGTTCCAGCGTCGTTAGAGCCTGCGGACGCTGTTCCGCTTTCAACAACGCCTGCGCCAGCTTTAAGTGCAAAGAAACATTGCGCTCGTCCACCTTCAGCGCCTGTGTTAGAGCGCGAACGGCATCTTGAGTCTGATTCAATTGCAGCGCCCGTTCGGCAAACCACACCAGCATATCCACGTCCGCCGGATGCAGTGCCAGCGCGTGGCGGGCGGCATCCATTGCCTCCCCCAAAAGACCAGCCCCGGCAAACGCTTCAGAGAGCGACTGCCACAGGCTGGCGTTTCCCGAATCGGACGCCAGCGCATCCTGTAAAACTGCCACCGCCTGCAACGGCTGCTGGCTTTGCAAGGCAGCATTGCCAAAACCGGCTGCCAAGCGCGAGCGCCATTGCGGCGTCTCCACCAGCGACGAGTCCAGCGCTTTGCGGAAATGCTTCAGCGCCTCCACCGGGCTGCCCGATTGCACCAGCGCCTCGCCCAGCAAAGCGTGCATTTCCACAGGCACGGGCGCGTCTTCCGAAAGACCACCAAGCAACGCGGCTGCGCGCACGGGCTGGTCTGCATAATTCAACAAGATGTGCGCCGCCTGTAAACGCAAGGGTACGTTTTCTGCTTCAAGCGCCAGCGCCATCTCCAGGCGGTTTACCGCCACCGCCGTATCGGCGTTTTCAGCCGCAACCTGCGCCGCTTCTAACAGCCATCCGCCTTCGTCGTTCCAGGCAGAAATCGCCTTCTGCGCCGCCATGGCTGCCAATTCACCATCTCCTGTGCGCCGGGCAAGCCGGCAGGTGAGCATGTCCATCAGCGTGGCGTAGAAGTGCCCCTGGGGAATCTGCCCCGCCGCCAACAGCGCACATTGCAGCGCCTCCGCCGGCGCCGTTTCAGCCAGCCCGATTGCCGCGCTGACCAGCACACGCCAGTGTTCCTGTTGTGGCATGTTGGAAAACGCCTCAATTCCAGATACATTTCCCAATGCTGCCAGGTAAGCCGCCACGTCTGCCGCGTCGCCAGCCAGTAAAGAAGAGTCCGGCGCAGCCTGGCGATCGAAAGCCGCCTGTGCCCGCCCCGACCAACGCTGGATTAACGTTGAAGTCGAAAGCGTGCGGCTGTATGCCTCTTGCAAGGCATGCGTACAGCTTTCGTACGCCTGCGCAGAGACAGCCTCTTCACCGGGGGCATGGCGCATTACTCCCAGTTTTTGACAGACGTGTTGCGCTTCGGCTGCCAGCACGAACGCCTTTGCCAGGGCAAGATAAGCTCGCGGCTCGTGCGGCGCCAGCAAAACCGCCTGTTGAAAAGTTGCCTGTGCGCCGCTAAAATCTCCCAAAACCAGTTGCGCTTCTCCTGATACCAGCAGCGCCGGTACAGACGTTGCCGTATAAGGAAGACTTGAGCGCAACGTTTCTCCGTTCCCGTGCAAACGCCCCAGGTGAGCGAGAACACGCCCCTTTAATGCCTCGGGAAACAGCGCCGTTTGCGTTTCCAGCAGCGATCCAGCTAACGAAATTTCACTGGATACCTGCGCGTCGGCGTCTACTTCCAAAGCCGTTTCCGCCATCAGGCAGAGGTACTTCGCCTGTTCAATGACCCCGGAATAAACGTCGTCCCCTGCTAACAGACTGGCAGCCAAATCCAATTCCAGCATCTGCAAGGCGAAATCGGCTGCGCCAAGCCGCTGCGCCAATGGATGGGAAAGAAACGCCTTCGCCTGCTCCAGCGCTGCGCCTGTATCTCCCATGCCGCGCAACGTCTCCAACATTCTCTCTCGCAAAAGAGCATTCTGCGGCTCAACGTCCAGCACAGCCTGTAAGCTCGCCAGGGCGCTGTGTGCATCCTGCATTTGCAAATAGAGGTCCGCCATAAGCGGGTTGACTTGCGCCAGGGCGTTTGGTTTGAGCGCTAATGCGCTTTGGGCTGATTCCAACCCGGCGGGAAGATTTCCGCTGCGCGAATACGCCCCGCCCAGGTTCAATAACAAATTGAACCGTTCTTCGTCGGTGATGTCTGGGAATTCGCTGCGAGCGCGTTCCAGGCACGTAACCGCCGCGTCGGCTTCACCAACGTCCAGCAAACCTTGGGCAGCTTCCATCAAATCCTGAAAGCCCGTGCCTGGGGCAAGGCGGGCGTAGCGCAGTGTCGCCAGGGCGTCGTCTTTACGTCCGGCGCGCATGAGGGCGCGCGCCAACCTGACGTAGAGGTTGATCTCCTGCGGGTGCAACTTGATCATGCGGCTGAGCACCGTTACAGCTTCCAGCGGCTGGTTGGCGCGCAGCGCCTGTTCCGCGAACCAGGTTTGGACGTCATCCTCGTCCTCCGCCAGTTGCAAAGCCTGGCGCGCCGCCTCCATTGCCTCGTCTGCGTGCCCCGCCGTCAGATAGGCTTCACACAACGCCTGCCACAAAGAGCGTTCTTGTGCAGCCGTCTTGAGCGCATCTTGCAGAGCGGTAATAGCAACCGCTTTTTGCCCGCTTTGCAACGCCGCGCGTGCCAACCCCAAAGGCAAACGCGTGCGCCACTCTGCCTCTTGCAGCAATGTAGAAGTAAACGCCTTGCGATAATGCACCAGCGCCTGCTTCGGGTTGCCTGCCTGTTCCAGCGCCTCGGCGAGCAGAGCGTTCATCTGCGGCGGCACCTGCGAAAAATCCGTTATCCCTTCCAGCAGCGCAGCCGCCCGCACGGGTTGACCAGCCAGTTCCAATAAAACGTATGCGGCTTTAAGGCGCACAGCCACATTCTGCGGCTGCAGAGCCAGCGCCAGGTCGTAACAGGTCAATGCCGACTCGGCGTCGCCGTTTTCCAGGGAAATTTCCGCTGCCTGCGCAAACCACGCCGCTTCATTTTGGCGCGCCTTGATCGCTTTTTGAATTGCATAACCCGCCAATTCAAGATCGCCCGTACGCCGTGCCAGCATCGCCACCCACGCATCCAGCAGCGGGGTAAGGTAATGTCCCGTCGGCGCATGCTCAGCCGCCAGTAAAGCGTTTTGCAGCGCATCTTCCGCCTGGGTAGCAGATAGCGCTAACGCACAAGCCGCCAGCACGCGCCAGTTATCCTCATAAGGCGTACCCGCCAGGTGCGGAAGCGCACCGCCGCGTGGCAGACTGGCGATATAGGCTGCCACGTCCGCAGCGCAGCAGGAAAGCAGCGTCGCGTCGGGAGCCACAGTCGCATCAAAGGCTGCCTGCGCCCGGCGCACCCAGCGTTGAATGAGCGCAGACGCATCCGCCACCCGGCTGGCAGCCGCACGCAAGGCGTTCTTGCACTCCTCGTAAGCCGCCGGAGCCAACGCGGCTGCCCCCGGTGTATGCTGCACGGTGTTGGCTGCGGCGCACATACGCTGCACTTCAGCTGCGTTTACCAGCCCGCGCGCCAGCGCTAGGTAAGCTCTGGGTTCCAGTGGGGAGAGCGCCACCGCCTCGCGTAGATGAGCCAATCCGGCGGAAAATTCACCTCCCGCCACGTACGCTTCTCCATTTGCCACCCATCCGTTTGCCGACGCGCCGAGCGCCGCTACCTGGCTCTCCAGTTCGCTGGCGTTCCCGCGCATGCGTGCTTGCAGCGCCTTCAACCTCGCCCGCAAAAGTGCTGGCAGCCTGTCGCTGCTTTTCTCTAACATTTGCTGTACCGCTGCGCCTTCATTTTCCAATTGCGCGTCAGCGTCCAATTCTAAGGCAAACTCGCCGCGTAAGACCGTATATTTCGCCCGTCCGGCAAGGTCTAGCCGGCTGGCATCTCCTGCCAGTAACTGGCTGGCTAATTGAATGTCCAGCATTTGCAGGGCAAATTCCGCCGCCTCCAAGCGCTCTGCCAGGGGGCAATTGACGAGCGCCTGCGCGTGGCTGAGCGCCCCCGCCAGGTTGCCGGATTGTTGTAAAATGTCCATTGCTTTGTAATGGAGGGCGCTGCTTTGCGGCAATGCTGTCAGAGCGCGCTCCAACGCCTTCAACGCTTCGGCGGGCTGTTCCAGTTCCAGGTGTAAATCCGCCTTCATGCGACAGGCGTCTGCCAGACATTGCGGGTCGTGTTGAACGCTTTCCAACTGGATGACATCTTGCAAAGCCTTCAGCGCTGCGTGAGGGTTGCCAGCCTTCTGGTACGCCTGGCTGAGGGTAACCTGCAGGGTATACCTATCCGCCTCATTGGCTGCCAGGTGTTCGCTTTGCGCCCGCTCCACCATCTGCACCGCCACAGCCGCCTCTCCCAACTGTAGAAAGCCGTGCGCCGTTTCCAGCACGTCCTTTAAGCCAGCCGAAGGGTCAGCGCGCAGCTTTTCCAGAATGGCGCGCGCCTCCTCTGCTTGATTGGCTTGCGTATACACTCGCGCCAACTGGATTTGTAAACCTAACTCCTGCGGGTACAGCTTGGCTGCCCATTCCAGCACGTCCGCCGCTTCCAAAGGGCGATTTAACCGCATGGTTTGCCCGGCGAACCACGCCAGGTTTTCCATGTCCGCCGGAGCCAGCCCCAAAGCCTGCCGCGCCGCCTCCAGGGCTTCTTCCTGCTTGCGCATACTTGCGTACGCCTGGGAAAGCTCCTGAAAATAAAGGCGGTTATGCGGCTGGATGCGCGCTGCCTCTTGATAATGTTCTATCGCCTGGGCAAGAGTATCCTCGCACGCGCTTTCTTCCGCCAGGGCGAGATACGCTTTACCCATGCAGGCGTGTAATTCGCTGTCTCCGGGGCGCTGCGTTAGCACGTGCTGCAAGGCTTCCACCGCCAGAGCGGCGCGTTCATTTTGCATGGCGCACAAAGCCAGGCAGCGCAGGTCATCTAAATCTATGTTGTGCCAGTCAACGGCAGCCTCGTCCTGTATCCCGCACACGAACTTCCAAGCCTCAAAGGCACCCTGCCAATCTGCGGCGCTTTCCAGGGCTTGTGCGAAGGAGCGCATCACCTGGCGATTCTCAGGCGCCAGCCCCACTGCCAGGTACGCCGTTTCCAGCGCTTCTCCCACCTTTCCCGCCAAGCGTTGCGCCTGCGCCAAAATACACAATCCTTCGACGTGCTTCGCCTGCAAAGACAGGCTCAATTGTGCCGCCTGGATTGCCTCCTCCGCGCAAGCACCGTAAGGAAATTCCAGGTTTAACAACAAGTGCGCCAGTTGACGTAAACAAACCGCGGTTTGCTGACGTGCTTCTCCGCGCAACGCCGGCATTGCATCAGCCTGGGCGGCAAACGCTTCCAGCGCCTGCAAGGCAAACTGGCGCGCTTTCTCGTCTTTCTGGCTGTGGAGCGCAAAGCATGCCTGCGCCAGATATCCCTCAGCGCCCTCCGCGCCGTTAAAGCTGGCGATGATCTCACCCGCCGCGCTGAAATTCCCACCATCCATCAGATTCAGGGAAAAGATAGCCTGGGCGCGCCCGTCGTGCGTTTTCGTCTGGGCTTCCATCTGTTCCAGCTTTGCCTTTGCTGCGACTGTATCTCCCTTGCGCGCCCGCGTGTTCGCCAATTGCCCCGCCAGGTTCGCCTGTAACGTCTGCATCAAGGTTTCCGCCTTGTGCAGCAATTCCTCTGCCGTGTCCTGCTGGTTCGCCATCCGGCAAATCTCTATTGCCTCGTGCAGACGGTCCAGCTTGTTTATTCCGTTCGGCTCCTGCGCAATTGCAATTGCACTGGCGACGATCTCCGGTTGGGTTTGCAGCAGATTTTGCGCCAGTTCCCCTGCCATGCCCGGGCGGCGGGTGTGTATAGCACGCAGCAGTGCCAGGCGCGCCGCCGCGGCTGATTCGATCAGCAGCGTCTCAAAAATGCGTTGCTGCTCCTGCGCTGGCAGCGGCTGGCTTAAAAGCACGTGAACAACCCGTTCACATCCCTTTTCGAAATTCTCGTCCGTCGGGCTGGAGCTGTTTATCAGCGAGCGCAGCAAAGCAAGCGGTTCGGGGGCGAGCGCATACACACACGCCAGGGCAGTATCAAACCCGGCTGGCAACCCGCTCGAACAACGTTGCTCAACCTCCTCGATGACCGTTTCCCAATCGCTCGTCTGGCGAAACCGCTCCAGCAGCGCCAGGGCATACAAAGCCGCTTGCGTTAAATCCGGTGCAAGCAGCGCCTGGGGCGCCTGGCAGCTGCCCGCCAGGAGCGTTTCCGCCCGCTGTAACAGGTCTTCCGCTATGGGAAGTGCACTTGCAGATAACGCCTCACGCACGTCCCGGACGTCTGTTTCCACTCCCAGCGCAGCCAGCGCCAGGGCAGCAGGAGACCAGCGCTCCGGCTGTGCTCCGCATCGGGTTACTGCGCTGTGCATAAAAACGTCGTCCGCCAGTTGCTGGCGGAGGATATCATCCTGTTGTAAGGCTAAAAGCACCCAGGGGATGCTTGGTTTGGGTAAGACGCGCCGTATCTCTTCAAACATAACCTACTCCCGCTTAACTTAACTGGACTTGGTGAACAGGAAAAGCGCTAATACTGTCCCGGCTATCATTAATGCCAGACCGATAATAATCAAAAAGCTGCCCACGCCGTTTTGCGTGTGTACCAGTTCATTCAAAGCGTTGATGAGAGAAGAAGTGTTGCCCACCAATCCTGCCAGTCCCTCGGTGATCCCTTTTTGGGCAAGTTGAGCCGTCTGGTTGGCGATCGCATTCAGTTCACGCTTGGCACTGCGCCGCACCAGCACGTAAACGCCCACCCAAAACGTGAGGAAACCCACCCCAAAGATGACGACCGACATGGCAAATAACAATTCGTGGAATGTGTAACCGAACATACTCTCTCTCCTTCTGACGCCAGGCTACCCTATCGTGTGCAAGGAACGTGCCAGGCAGATAGGCGAACCCTTGCTCTGCCAGCCACGTCCGTGTTCACAATGAATATGGCTTTGGTATATGTTGCAAGAAATATGCCCGCTGCGCACACCCGTCCCTGCTCTCGCCGATCCTGTCCACATATCGTTTTTTCGTTTATTAGAATTGTGTGGAAATCCCCTCTCCGTCTTGACAATATCGCTTTAATATACTATACTAGGGTATAGTATATTATAGGATTTCAATATGGAATTAAAGGACTCGCAAGCCAAAGAAAACCTGCTCAACCGCCTCAAACGCATTGAGGGGCAGGTGCACGCCCTGCAAACCATGATTTCAGCGGAAAGGGATTGCCGGCAGGTGTTGCAGCAGATGAGCGCAGCCCGCTCCGCCCTGCAGGCGGTGATGTCTCTCTTTTTAGAGGAATACGCCGCCGAATGTATGCTTAACCTCGAACAAAACGATCAACAAGCCCGCCAACACCTGGCGCGTGAATTGGTCAATATGATGAGCAAAGTTGGATAACAGGTGCTATGCCTGTATAAAACAACGCCAGAACTTGCATCAAGGAGATTTACGAACTATGGAAATGAAAATTGACTTCCCCGGTGGCGCCCGCGTGGACGCCCATTTCGGTTCTTTCACCGTCAACACAGACCAGGACGGCTCTGCCCCGCCGCCGTTCGCCCTGTTCCTGGCTTCTATCGGCACCTGCGCCGGCATCTACGTATTGAGCTTCTGCAAACAGCGCAACCTTCCTACGGATGACATTGAGATCATCCAGCACGTTCACAGCAGCCCCTCCACCGGCATGGTGAGCAAGATTGACCTGGAGATCAAGACTCCCGCCTCCTTCCCGGAAAAATATCGCGATGCGCTGATCCACACCGCCAATTTATGCGCCGTGAAAAAGCACCTGGAGCACCCGCCCCAGTTTGAGGTCTACACCACCAGCCTCAGCTAAGCGCCGCCAGATTTAACCGTAGCTGAAGCCGTTGCCGGGCAGCTGGGCGTAGAGCAAGAAAAATCTCGTCCAAGCCGTACCATCGGAGCGTAGGTTGTGCTTGCGCACCGCGATGGTACATCCCTCTATCCGTGCCCAGGCGCAGCCTCCCCCTGTCATTGCGAGAGAGCATAGCCCCTTCCTGTCCTTGCGACCGAGCGCCACCTCCCTCTGTCCTTGCGAGGGAGCGCAGCGA
>CAZGDA010000026.1:0-17612 GCA_964524425.1 uncultured Anaerolineaceae bacterium
AAGGTGTGGACGCTAAGGTCGGCGCGGGGGTTACGCCAGGGAAGAGGGTTTCGCTGGGGTGGTGGGGGACGGGTGGGAACTCTGCGGTGGGGGATATGGTCAGCGCTGCGGTTGGAGAGGTGGGCGTCCAATCTGTTGGAAATGCGCTGGGGGTGGTGGTGGGCTTGGCTTGCAGTGCGGCTGTGACGGCTTTCAAGGCGTCCACCCTGCCCCACCCGGAGAGGTTGTCTTCGCCCGGCTCTCCCAGGTCAAGTGCGGTTTTGCGCAGCAAGCTTTTGACTTCATCCAGGCTTAAAAGCGGGTTAGCGGACAGCATCAACGCCGCCACGCCGGCGACGTAAGGCGTCGCCATGGATGTGCCGCTCTTGTCTCCGTAGCTGCCGTTGTTTAAACTGGAGCGGATACGCACACCTGGGGCGCTTACGTCCGGTTTGATGTCTCCTGCGGGGGAAGGACCCTGGCTGGAAAAATCTGCCATGCGGTCCTCGCGGTCGGTGGCGCCGACGCCGATGGTTTCGGAGTAACAGGCTGGCGATCCAACGCTTCTGGCGCCCATTGCACCGTTGTTACCGTTTGAACACACCGCCACAATCCCTGCTGCTGTCCACGCGTCTACTGCGGGTTGGAAGGTGTCTTCGCAGGAACGCGCTCCCCACGAATTGCTGATGACGTCGGGCGCATAGGCTGGGTCGCCGCCGGGGGCGAGCATCCATTCCATCGCTTTGAGCAAATCGCTTGCCATGCCGGAACCGTGTGAATCGAGCGCCTTCACGCTGATCCACTTTGCGCCGGGGGCGATGCCGGTAACGATGCCGTCGGGTGTACTGCCGACAATGCTGCCCATGGTGTGCGTCCCGTGTCCCTGGTCATCGTAGGGGGTTTCCTTTCCTCCAATTGCATCAAACCAACTGAATTTATGCTGGGCGGAAGCGCCGTCCCAGCCGCGATATTTCTCTTTCAAGGCGGGGTGTTCCCAAAACACGCCCGAATCAATTGTGCCCACCACGACGCCCTCGCCCGTGATTTGAAAGTCTTTCCACACCTGGTCTGCGGCGATCTTTTTCACTCCCCACTCTACGGGATCTTCCTGGGTAGGGATGGGAGTGGGTGCGGCAGGGGTGGGGGAGGCGGTAATGAAAGGAGCAGGCGTTCCTTCTTCAGAAGCAAGGGGCAGCCGGTTGCCTCCCAGGTGGATGACCGTTCCAGTGTTTTGCGCGTCTGGTTGGGTTTCAAGTTCGTCCGCGGGAATTTGGATGACTTCGTCGGGGTAGATGTGGGCTACTTCAGGTGAATTTGCCAGCGTTTGCACAACTTCGGCGTTTGCCGTCATGGCAAACCCGTTGAAAATCCAATACGAGCGCAGGCTCAACGATTTTGGCATGACTCCTTTGGCTCTCATTTCATCCAGTACGGTCGGCTGGGTGTTGATGGCAGTCTGTACTAGGGCGCGGTAGACCGCCTCGCGCCGTTCTGTTTTGCTTACCCCTCCCAAGCCCTTGGGGTAGGCGGCGTTTAGGTTTGCCTGGCGCGCCAATACAACGATCACGCGCACATTTTCGGCTGAATTTTGGCGTATTTGCAGTAGCACTGCGGGAGCAATTTTTGCGCTTCCGTCTTGAGGGAAGTTCGTTCCCGTTGTATTCACATTTTCTTTTCCGGCACGAGCGGCGATGCCCGGCACCATGAGAGTCCATAAGATCAGTAGGATGATGATAGACGAGAAATATTTTTTCATGCTTGTAAATCTCAATTCGTTGGTGTTGCGGTAAAGAGTTCCAATGCGCCTATGTTACATTCAGGTGGGTTGGTGTAGCCTTGCAGCAGAGATGCACAAACCTGGGCATCTCCTGCTTGAAATGCGGGACTATCTTCCTGTAATGGATGAATGAGTCCGAGACCTTCAACCTGGGTCAACGGAGCGAGTTTAGCCTCCACTCCGAGCAAGTCTGCCTGGGCACGTTCCACCACAAAACCGGTGGGGTTGCTGATCAGGTTATGCCCGAGAGAAATAATCTTTCCAGAGCAATCGGGTGATTTCACGCTGGCGCTGTTCTCAGCCACCAGGCTGTTTTGCAGCGTCAAATTCCCTTCGCTGGCGATTCCCCCGCCGCTAGATCCGCTGTTTTGTGCGACAGTGCTGTTAATCAGTTCTCCTTTCCCGCCGACGCGCAATCCGCCCGCCGCGGAATACCCCACGTTCCCGCTCACCGTGCTGTTCAGCACGCTTAATTCCCCGTCAGAAAAAATTCCCCCATCAGCGCCCTCGTTTTGAAAAATGACGCTGTTGCGAATGACCAGTTTTCCCAGGTGGTTACCCACACCACCGACGAATTGGGCGGCGCGATTTTCGCTGACCAGGCAGCCATCCAGGCTCATGTGAGCTGCCACGCCCCAGATGCCATACCCGGCGTTTTGGGTAACCTGGCTGTTGCGCAACGAGAAACTGCCTGCCTGATATACGTTAATCCCACCCAAGCCGTTTTGGATGGTTACGCCGGAAATATCCACCCACAGGTTTCCGTCTCCCAGGAGGTGCAAAACCCGGTCCAAGGCGCCCCCATCCAGGATGGTCGTCTCGTAGCCCGCCCCTTGCAGGATGAGATGGTCGCGAACGTCCAGGTCGCCGCTCTTGGCTTCGTCTTCCTCGGCTCCCGAAAGGGAGAGAGGATAAACCCCGGCGGGGAGGACGATGGTATCCACGCCGGAGTTGGCGTTGGCTTCCTGAATGGCGGCGCGCAGGCTGCAAACCCCCGTGTGTGTTTTACATTCGCCGTCGCCGGCGATGGCGTCCTGCACATCGGCGTTGCTGTTAACCGTCAGAGTCAAGGGATTTGGCTTCTGGAAACGCAAAACCACCAGACCGGCGCCGCGACAAGCGGTGTAGAGCATGTCGCCGGCTACAGCCACGCTGTTGGCAAAGCCCGGCGTGGGATAGGAAGCGATTTCGAGCGGGTGGGTGGCATCGCTCACATCTACAACGCGCACACCTGCGCTGCCGTTAGCCACGAACACGCGGCTGCCCGCTACTGTCAACGCAACTGCGTCTCCGCTGAACGCCAGCGCGCCAGCCTGACGCGGCGCTTCGGGTTGGCTGACGTCCACAATTTGCAAGCCGGCGTCTGCGCCGTCGGCTATGTAAGCGTAATTGCCAGACAACGCCACGCTGGAAGCGTAGCCCGGTGTGTCGTATTCCGCGGCGGCGAAGGGGTTTGCGGGGTCGGTAACGTCCACCACCTGCAAACCGTTTTCCCCGGCAGCGATAAAAGCGTACAGACGCGCTTTTTGTTTTTCCTCGGCGCCTTCCGCCAGGCGAGCGCCGGCGGCGCGGCTGGGAGTGGAGGTCATGCTTTGCACCACCACGGCTCGCGCCGCAGAAGGCAGCGCGTAAAAACCGGCGTCAACGGGCTGACGCGGGTTACTCACATCCACAATACGCAAGCCGCCTGCCTGTCCTTCGGCAATGTAGACGAAAGCCGGGGTGTGCGCGGCTGGGTTGTCTTGGGCGGTGAATTGGAATGGAAACGCGGCGGGATTTTCGGCGGCGATGGTCTGCTCATAGGCGCCCACCTCGTGTGGGTAATAGGGGCTGCTGGCGTCCACCAGGCGTAAACCGTTCAACGGACCCGAAAGGTACGCCAGAACTTTGAGGGGGCTGCCAGGGGCTTGCCCGCTTCCCTCGCGGTTGGGTTCGGAAAGCATGACGCTGTGCGTGTAGCCGGGAGCATCGTAAAAACCCGTTACAGTTGGGCGCTGCAACGGCGTGGATACGTCCATAACGTACATGCCGGAATAATAATCCGCCACGTAGGCGTAGGTGCGTTCCTCGCCGTCTACGGATTGGCGCTGCAATGCAACGCTATACGCGGCGCCCAAGACGTCGTAGGAGCTGATTTGTTTTGGATTTGCCGGGTCGTCAAGGTCAATGGTCAACAAACCGGCGCCGTCAGCCAGGTAAGCGCTGCCGTCCTGCACGGCGACTCCCAGGGCAAAGCCTGGCGAATCGTAGCTGCCCAGGACGGTCAATTTATCCGGGGCAGCGACGTTGAGGATTGCCAGACCGTGTTCGCCGTTAGCTGCCAGCAATCGCGCTCCCCACACCGCCAGATCGCGCACGTTCATGCCGTCCCTTAAAAAGCCGGTTTCCACAGGATGCGCGGCATCGCTGACGTCCACCACGCGCACGCCGCCTTCATCGCCGCTGGCGGTGTAGATGTAAGTGCGGTTGGTGGTGAGGTCTTCGACGAGCGCCAGGTTATAGGCGTATCCGCTCAATTCCAGGATTCCGTTTTGTTTGGGCTGGGCAGGGTCGCTGAGGTCTAGAATGAGCAAGCCGTTTTCCCCATCCGCCAGGTACGCCAGGTTGCCCTTAACCACC
Source organism: uncultured Anaerolineaceae bacterium (assembly GCA_964524425.1). Lineage (GTDB taxonomy): Bacteria > Chloroflexota > Anaerolineae > Anaerolineales > DRKV01 > JBAXBF01. Next base: position 4,376 of record CAZGDA010000026.1, read on the forward strand.
ACACCGGAAGTATAGCCGGGGGTCTGGTAGAATCCTTTTTCCAGCGGATTCGCCGGATCTGTTACGTCCAGGATGTGGAGATCGCCGTCTGTGAGGTAGGCGAAGCGCCCGGCGGCGGTTTCGGTAACTGCAATGCCGCTTGCCCAGGCGGCGTAGGTGCTGAGCAGAGTGGGAGATTCGGGTTTGGAGATGTCGAAAATCCATAACCCACCCCCGCCGTCGGCGGCGTAGGCGTAGTGCCCGTCCACAGCCACAGCCTGAACGATGTCGGGCATGTCTGCCGACGAGCCTGCCAGTTGGGGTGACTGCGGTTTGGAGATATCCAAAACCAGCAAGCGGGTGCCTTTCCCGATGTAGGCGTAGCCTGCCTGTACGGCTGTGTCCATCACTGCCCCACCCACGCGAGCTGCGATTTCCAACCTGCCATAGCTTGCCACCGATTGCGGTGGGGTTGGCGGTTGTGCCGCTTCAGGTTGGTGTGCGTGCGCACGCATGGCAGGGCAGCTCATCCATAATAACAGCGTCAGAATGAACAGACGGAATACAGTCAGTGATTTTCGCACGTTTCCTCCACTTTTTTGCCTGGGCGAACCACAGGTATAAATCTTCGTGGAGTATGTTGCAACTACCGTGCCAGGCGAAAAATGGGGTGGGGAGGGCTTCTTTCAAGCATTTCTTGTAAGATCTGCCCTGAATTAAAATCCTCCTATATTAAAAAATCCCCCCTGTACCAGGGGGGATGGGGAGGATGTGCCGGTGTGAATTAGAAAACGTTTCTGCTGTTCAAAGACAGAATTGGCGGTTGGATTCCGCTACAACATTATTATATACAAATATTATTGTTTTGTCAATATGTAATTATTCACAATAAATATTGATATTTATGGTTTATCCGTCATTCTTAACCAGCGCGGCGGGGGGCTTTCTGCCGCGTTCGGTCTGGTCGAAAGCGTCGTTCAAACTGACCAGGGTCAGGTCGTACAATTCGGCGGTTACGTATTGATAGGCGTCGTGATAATTCAAGTTATATTTCTTTGCCGCGTCGCCTACTTTTTGAATATTCTCGAGCGCCAGTTGTATGCGCCACACGCCGCCATCTAAAAAGAGGTCTTTAATGAAGTGAACGTAGGCATTGAACATGTTGTGTTTAAACAAGATGATCCCCAGCGTATCCAGCGAGTGGTCGGAAACGTAAATATCGCTGAAGGGGGTTTGGCGCAAGAACTTTTTTGCCTCTGGGCTGTGTTCGCGGCGCAGGAAAATTTCTAAGAAGACATTCGTGTCAACGAGATACATCGTTCGCCTCCCTTAATGGATAAGCCATATTTTGCAGACTGAGACCGTCGTATTCGGTGTTTAATTCTTCCAGGGCGCCTTCCCATTCCAGTTTAAATTTATTCGCCTGAATGTGTTGTTTATGACGTTCTAAAAGAAACGCCACGAAATCTTCCACTTCTTGTTTTAATTCGGGGGAAAGTAAACTGAGCATGTCTTCAAGCTTGTTACCGCGCGTGCCTCTCATTTTCCTTGTACTCTCCTTTGAGGTTTACCTTCAGCCTACGTGCGCTCAGGGTTCTTTGTCGCGAAATTCAGCGTCAATCACGTCATCTTGTGGTTTTGACGGAGGTTTGTAGGTGAAAGGATTCTTCCACTGACCGGGAATGGTGGCGTTAAGCTCACGCACGTGCTCATCTACAACATCCTTCGGACAAAGCTCGATGAAGGCAAACATCCCTAATCCTAAAACTGCCGCATCGTCTAAGATAAAGGGAAGGTCAAACGGATTGATCATGTAAGCCAACGCCGCCACAGGAATGAACTTGATCAGCGGGCTGACGCGCGGGTCTGCCATCAAACGTACAATGAGCCTGACGTAGACCCAAACATCCTGGATGAGATTCCCTTTCCCCTTATTCGTGTTGACAACTTCGGGGTCTTTATCTTCAGACATTTCCATCTCCTTCACTACACTACTTGTTTATCTCGGCGAGGGATAAAGACAAAGCGGGTGGGTATGCACTCTTCGTGCAATTTTCTTGCCAATACAGATTGGCTACTATCTATTATAGCCGATTCAGTCTTAACACAATATTAATTAGGTGTAAAGATTTGCCCGCTTTTCTTTCTCGCCGTGCGCTCTCAGGATTATGCTTCCTGCAAATCCGGGGTTGTGGCTGTTTCGGCTGTTTTCGCATTAATTAATACGTATAAAACCTCAACGAGTCTCGTTTTCCAGTCTTCCTGATGGGTGTATTCCAGCCACAGACCATTTTTACCCACGCGCACGTCTCTTTCAAAGAACGGAAAGCGGCGCTGGGTGAAGTCTTTGGGAAGGGCGGGATAGCGCATGGAAATCAGTTTGTGTTCTACTCCCACCGAAGCCAAGCCAGCCTGTTCTGCCAGTAGTTTGATTTTTAACTGATAGAGCAGGTTTTGCACGGCTTCGGGCGGCGCGCCGAAACGGTCGTGAAATTCTTCGTTCAGGTTGTCTATTTCCGCCATTTCGCGCATGTCCGCCAGGCGGCGGTAGAGATTCAGACGCACGTGTTTATCTTCAATGTAATCGGGCGGGATGCTGATGGCGAGGGGTAAATCAATAGCAGGTTGCAGCGCCGAGATGGGCTGCCACTTCTTTCCAATGCCGCGCTCTTCTGGAGGGGCAACGCCGCGCTCCCCGTGTAATTTGCGCACAGCCTCTGCCAGCAAGCGCGTGTAAAGGTGAAAGCCCACCGCCGAGATGTGTCCGTGTTGTTGCGTGCCCAGCAATTCACCGGCGCCACGAATTTCCAGATCGCGCATGGCGATAGATAAGCCGGCGCCCAGGTTCGTGTATTCTGCCAGGGTCTCCAGGCGCAGCCGCCCTTCCACCGTAGGTACAATTTTCTTGTGGCGGAAGAAGTAGGCGTAGGCGCGTTGTGCACCGCGCCCGATGCGCCCGCGCAATTGATAAAGCTGCGCCAATCCAAACGTATCGGCGCGGTCCACGATGAGGGTGTTGGCGTTGGGGATATCCAGCCCGGATTCAATGATGGAGGTGGAGAGTAATATGTCAATGCGTTCCTCGTCGCTTGCTGGGGAGGTAAATTCGCGCATGCGCCGGGAAAGTTCCGTTTCGGACATCTGCCCGTGGGCAATAGCTACGCGCGCCTCTGGCACCAATTTATTCAGGTGCTGGCGTATGCCTTCGATGGTTTGCACGCGGTTGTGCACGAAAAACACCTGCCCGCCGCGCTCCAATTCGCGCACAATAGCCTGACGCACCAGGCGCGGTGAATAGGGACCCACGTGGGTGATGACCGGCAGGCGTTCCGCCGGGGGAGTGTTGATTGTGGAAATGTCGCGAATGTCCGTCAATGCCATGTAAAGTGTGCGCGGGATGGGCGTTGCCGTGAGCGTCAAGACGTCCACCTCGCTGCGCATTCGCTTGAGCGCCTCCTTGTGCGTTACGCCAAAGCGCTGTTCTTCATCAATGATCAGCAAGCCTAAATCCTTGAGTTTTACGTCGGAGGAGAAAAGGCGGTGCGTGCCAATGATGATGTCCACTTTGCCTTCTTTGAGGCGGTTGATGATCACCTGCTGTTCTTGGGGGGTGCGAAACCGCGAGAGCATCTCCACCTGGACGGGGAAAGGCGCCAGGCGCTCGCGGAAGGTGTTGAAGTGTTGCTGCGCCAGAACGGTGGTCGGCACCAGAATAGCCACTTGTTTACCGTCCATGACCGCTTTAAACGCTGCCCGCAAGGCGATTTCCGTTTTCCCATAGCCCACGTCGCCGCAGATCAGGCGGTCCATTGGACGGGTGCTTTCCATGTCGCGTTTCACCTGCGTCAAAACCTGCAACTGGTCGGGTGTTTCTACGTAGGGGAAACTGGCTTCCAGTTCGTGCTGCCAGGGGGTATCGGCACTGAAGGCGTAACCGGTTACGACCTGGCGGGTGGCGTAAAGCTGTAAAAGCTCGCGCGCCACTTCCTCGACGTTCTCGCGCACGCGTTCCTTGATGGTTTGCCACTCGCTGCTGCCCAGGCGGTTGAGGGAGGGTGAGCGGCTGTCGGCGCCCACGTAGCGAGTGATGCGGTCTGCCTGGTAGACAGGCACGAAGAGTTGATCTCCCTGGGCGTACTCGATGAGCAAATATTCGTTCTCAATCCCCTCGATGGTACGCCGTACCAGCCCCTTGAAAACGCCGATGCCGTGATCTACGTGCACGACGGGGTCGTCCATGCGTAAATCTGCGTAAGCGGATTCAGGCTCCTCCGCGGTGGGACGCGCCCGGCGGCGCGCCTGCGGCGGCTGCCAGCCAAAAATCTCTCCATCGGTCAATAAATGCACACCTGGCAGGTGCAAATCTTCAAGGGGAGCCAAAACCCAGCCTTCGCTGAGGCTGCTCTGGATGAAGTGCGGGTTTTCTGGTGCAAAGGCTGTTTTTTGACCGGCGCCGCGCCCGCCGGGGAAGTCTTGCCACAGGTCTTGCAGGCGCGTCATTTGGCGCGAGACGATAATTACCTGGTCGCCGTATTCCAGTTGGCGTAAGACGTGCTCAAAGACGGTTTTGACCCGCCCGCCGAAGCGCGTTCCGGCGCTGAAATATTGCCGCAACGCGGGAACGCCTTCTTCCAGCACGTCGGACATGACCGGTCCAAGTACGACGTGTTGACTTCTCGTCAAGAGCGCTTCCACTTCCTCACGGGTGTGGTAGGGTAAGGGGAAGTCTTGGGAGATAATGCCGCTTTCCAGGGCGTCTTGGCGCAGCCCCAGCGCCTGCTTTTCAACGTCGTCCAGCGTGTCGCCCAGGGTTAGTTCGTCGTCTACGAAAACGAGGGATTCCGGCGGCAGGTAGTTGAGCACGCTGGCAGCGTTTGGATAAAGCTGCGGGATGTGAAATTCGGAAAGGGGTTGCTCTTCGCCGAGCCAACCGGCTGTCTTTGCCTCTGGTGAGGCGATGTATTCCCGCGAGGGCGTTACCACTAACCGCTGGCTGTTTGCCAGGGTACGCTGCGTGGCGGGGTCAAACAGGCGCAGACTGTCCACTTCGTCTCCGAAGAAATCCAGGCGGGTGGGGTGCGCATCTGCGATAGTCCAAATATCCAGGATGCCGCCGCGCCGCGCAAACTGCCCCGGCGCGGTAACGATGTTGACCGGCTCATAACATAATTCAATCCACTGCTGGATGAGCGTATCAATCTGGGCTTGCTGCCCACGTCGGAGAATGCGTGTGTTGAGGATGAAATCACGGCGCGGCATGGTTTTTGTCATCACCGCCCGCACCGGGGCGAGGATGATGGGCGGCGCTTCTGTCTGGCGTTCCTCTTTTAAGGCGGGTATTTGTTGTTTTGCCAGGGTGGTCAACGTCGTCAGGCGGTTCAGGCGCGTCATCTCTCCCCAGGGGGCAGGTTCGTAAAACAACGCCGTTGGCTCGGAAAAGAGCAGGCGCCGCGCCTGGGCAGCGTAGATGCCGATCTCCTCCATCAAGGTCAGAGCGCGACTGGTGCGGTCGGTGATGAGCAGCAGGGGGCGGCGTAACGCCACTTGCAGCGCCGCCAACACGGGCAGGCGTACGGCGCGCGGCAATTGCAGGTTGGCAAAACTTTGCCCCTCCCGCACGGCGTTGACCAGTTCCTGAAAGGCGGGTAAAGAAAGAAACAGGTCAGTTAACATTCTTATAATTTTGCCTCATTCTGGGCGCTTGCGCAAGAGGGAAATTTCTGTACCTGAATCGTACCGCGCTGCGACCGCGTCGAATCAGATCTGACAAGGGTGGGGGTGTTCTGTCGGATGTGGGATAAGGAGGCGTGGTAAGGTGGATGTACACGGCTGTGCGGCTCAGCCGTTGCGCAGATCTGCGGCGCGGGCGTGGGCTTCCAGGCTTTCGGCGCGCGCAAACGCGGCTGCGGCGGCGCTGATGTGCGCTCCCGTTTGGCGGTCCAGCGCCACCAGGCTGACAATGTGGGTAAAATCCCACACGTTTAGCGGTGAGGAAAACCGCGCCGACCCGCCCGTGGGCATGGCGTGGCTAGGACCGGCAATATAATCTCCCAAGACTTCAAAAGAATATTCGCCCAGGAAGACGCCGCCGGCGTTTTGCACGCGCTCTGCCAGGCGCCATGGCTCTGCCACTGCCAGGCAGAGATGTTCGGCTGCGTAAGCGTTGGCGAGTTCCAGCGCTTCGTCCAGGTCGCGTACCAACACGGCTCCGCTACGGTTTTGCAGCGAGACAAGACAAATCTCTTGGCGCGGCAGGCTGTGCACCTGGCGCTCAATTTCTTGCTGAACGCGTTGCGCCAACGTTGACGAAGGGGTGAGCAAAATAGCTGAAGCAAGCACGTCGTGCTCTGCCTGCGCCAGCAAATCTGCCGCCACCCAGGCAGGGTTGGCGCTTTCGTCGGCGATGACCATCGTCTCGGTTGGACCAAACAAGCCGTCAATGCCCACCGTGCCGTACACCTGGCGTTTTGCCATTGTAACGAATAAATTGCCCGGACCGAATATTTTGGCTACCGGCGGGAGGCTGTGTGTGCCAAAGGCGAGGGCGGCGATGGCTTGCGCTCCACCCAGGGTATACACTTCCTGCACACCCGTCATGGCGCAGGCAGCCAGGATAACATCTGGAACGTAGCCGGGGTAGTGACGGTTGGGCGGTGTAACTACGCAGATTTCCGGCACTCCTGCCACCTTTGCCGGAACAACGGACATGATCACCGAGGAAGGCAGGGGCGCCGTACCCCCTGGCACGTAGATGCCCACGCGTTGAATAGGACGGATCATCTGCCCCAGCGTGCCGCCCATGTCGTGCGTGATCCACGAAGTGAGCGGCTGGCGGCGGTGAAAAGCCTCCACCCTGGCAATGGATTCTGCCAGCACGGCTTTTTGCTGCGCAGAGATTTTCTCTGGGGCGGCTTGGATGGTTTCGACTGGCAGGCGCAGGTGTTGCAGGGTGATCTGGTCAATTTTTTCCGTCCAGCGCAGCAGGGCTGGGTCGCCTTCGTTGCGCACGTCGCGCAAAATGCGCTGCACGGCTGCGTCTGGGGTGAGGCGCTCGCCAAACGTTTTTTCAATGCGCTCCAGCATGGAGGCGGGTACGTCGCTTTCATCCAGGGGCTGGCGTTTCAGGATCGTTTTTAAGGCAGTGGTTGGATCGTAGATGGGGAACATAGAAATCTCCTTTTTAAGCAGTATAATTATAACAACATCTTTATCAAAAATCTCACAAATCGAGTAAAATATGTATAGGTAAAATAGTCTTATAAAGATGTATGAAGCATTACCCAGTCCCCAGCCAGCCGCTCCGCCGGGAAATGAAGGTTGTAAATTCCCTTTTCATTGCCTCGTTAGAACCGGTTTTTAATGTTGATGAAGCCAAAGCCTTTATCAATCGTATGCGCGCCGAATTTGCAGACGCAACCCATAATGTGCCTGTTTATCTCATTGGCTATGGAGCGTCTGTGATTGCGCATTGCAGTGATGACGGTGAACCTTCCGGCACAGCCGGACGCCCGGCGCTGGCTGTGCTGCGCGGCAGCGGGCTGGGAGACGTAGCCGTGGTGGTTACGCGTTACTTTGGCGGGACAAAACTCGGCACGGGCGGTTTGGTGCGCGCCTACAGTGACGCCGTGCGCATGGTTATAGATGAAGTGCCGCGCGCTGAGAAATTGAGCGTGCACACTGTCATGCTGGAGTTGCCCTACGCCCGTCTGGAACAGGTGCGCCTGCTGGTTGCAGCGCACGACGGTGTGGTGCTAGACGAGACGTTTGGCGCCGATATTACCATGACGGCGCGTTTCGCTAGCGAGCGTTTTGACGGATTTCAGTCTGCTCTGCAAGAACTTTCCAACGGCAGCCTGCAAGCAGAAATTCTTGAAATAAAAGACGCCGTCTTTCCCATTCCTGCTTCACCGTCGAGAAAGAATTAAGAGAAGATTGTATGTCCAATATCATTGACACATCCTGGTACTCTCGCCCGCCTGGCGTACACGAAAGCGTTACAGCTGGGGGTGTGGTCGTGCGCCGCGAAGGACAGCGCGTTTTGGTTGCCCTGGTGCGAGAAGCGCATCTCGATCATTACATCCTGCCCAAGGGTGCACAGGAAACTGATGAGACCCTGGAAGAAACCGCGCGGCGTGAAATTTACGAGGAAGCCGGACTCAGCGATCTGACTCTGTTGGGGAAGCTTGGCACACGGGAAAGGCTAAATTACCGCAAAACTGCCTGGAAAGTGATCCACTATTTTCTTTTCCTCACCCAGCAAAAGGAAGGTAAACCAGCGGACGCGAAGCACGCCTACGTGTGTGAATGGTTTGGGTTGGACGATTTGCCTCCCATGCTTTGGCAAGAGCAAAAGGAAGTTTTAGAAACACAGGCTGATTCTATTCTCTCCCAGGTTTTGGGAGAGGATGCACTTCAACCCGTTGACGAACACAACCGCGTTATTGTGGAAAACCTGGTTGACGCCATCCTCGTGCTGGATAAGGCTGGCAAGGCGCTTTTCGCTAACCCGGCAGCCCAAAAATTGTTCCCAGGCGCTGATTTTGAGTCCATACCAACCTTCCTTAAGGAGCAAATTGAGGCGGGAAGCTGCACGGAAATTGTCGTTGAACATCCAGACCGCCCGCCGATCATATTGGAAACCTGTTGCTCTGAGATTGTGTGGCAGGGAAACCCAGCCCGCCTGGCTTCGCTGCGTGACGTTACCACCCGCAAGCACACGGAGAACGATGCGTATACCCATTTGCTGGCGGAAGTGCAGGAGGACCTGCGTCGCGAGCAGCACCTGACGGAAGTAACCCGCACGATCAGCAGCGCGCTGGAACTGAGTGCCATTCTGCAAAACATCGTTACTCTAACGATTGACCTGGTCAGCGCAGACGTCGGCGCGCTGGGGTTGATCATTCCCAGCACCCGCCGCATCACTTCCCCCAATCTGTTCAATGCTAACGAAAGCATTTCTGATTTACGCGCTTTACCCAAGGGAGAAAGCCTCGCCTGGCACATGCTTGACCATCACCAGCCGGTTTTGTTAACAACCGAACGGTGCTGCTCACAAGAACCTTGCCCAGGGAAAATCGAGCTGCCTCGAGAACGTCTCGATGAATTGATGAATGAATTGTCCTCCGCCGGGGTTTGCGGCGTGATTGGTGCGCCGATTGCGGTTGGTGAAAAACAACTGGGCGCTTTGCTCTTGTATAGCTTCAACTCGGAAAAACGCTTCACGGAGCGTTTGCTACCGCTGGTCGATTCGGTGGGGCGTCAGGCTGGTGTGGCGATTCAAAACGCACGTCTGTATGAGGAGATCCAGGAAATTGCGATTACAGATTCGCTGACCGGTTTGTATAACCGACGCCACTTTTACGACCTGGCGCATCGCGAGATGGAACGCTCTTTGCGCTATAATCGCTCTCTTTCCATTGTAATGTGTGATATTGATTTCTTTAAGAGGGTGAACGACACTTACGGACACGCCACCGGCGACCAGGTGCTTCAATTTGTAACTGCCATGTTCATAGAGAACTTTCGCCAGAGCGACATTGTGTGCCGTTTTGGCGGCGAGGAATTTATCATTATGATGCCAGAAACCAGCCTGGATGAAGCCGTTCAGGTGGCAGAACGCATCCGAAGTCAGATAGCCGATTCTTCCATTCACACCGCCAATACAACCATCAACGTAACGTTGAGTTTTGGGGTCACGCACCTGGAACAATCCACCCCGAATGGCGCGGACCAGGACGGGCTTTTAGACAGCCTGATCCAGCGCGCCGACCAGGCATTATACGCTGCCAAACAAAGCGGCAGAAACCGCGTTTACGTTGCTTAGGAATACATGGGAGAGCTGTCTGAAAGGTTCAGAATTTGCATTTTTTCATAGCAGGTGTGGAGTAAATTTCGCAGAGAAACAACACCACAGATGGCACGAACAAAGGCAAACCCTTCTTTTCAGACAGCCCCTTGCTTATGTGCTTAGCTTATCATTCCTGGGGAGGCGGGGGCGGTGTGCTTCCTGCACCAGCCGCCAGCTTGCCCACGCTGTCCATGTCAAACCAGCCGGGCACCCAGTTCGACCAGCCATCCGGCGCTACCAACCCGTGTACCGGGCGGTAGCCGGCTTTCAAGCCGCTTTTTACTTCCAAACCACTCAGCTTTTTCGTCAGCAAGGTGTGTTTTTCCATGGGGTTTCTCCTTTTCAACCTGGTTACTTCCAGCACTGCGCGGCGTAAGCCGGTTTGATCACGCCTTTGCGATTCGGCTGCCCGCTTACACCAGAGCACGTCCAGTAGCCGGCTTGCAAACCGCTTTTCACATGCAACACGGGTTTGGGAGGTTTAGAGGGCGTTTGTTGTTGTTTTGTCATCTTTTTTTCTCCTTTCTGCACAGTTCACACACGATTACCAGCACGAATTGCACGTGGCGTTGATCAAGCCACCCCAACGTGTTTCCTGCCCGCGGCAGTGATCACAGGTGTAGGTGTATGGCTGTGGAGGATGCGGCGGCGGTGGTGGCGGCGGAGGTGGTCCAGGGGTTACGATCTTGGCGCGTTTGTCGTCCGTTATCGTTTGCCCTGCTTTCAATCCGGTTTTTAAATTCATAACTTGCTCCTTTACAACAATTGTTTGAGGTTCCATTGGTTGCAAGAACTGCGTTTATTATAATTATATTTTACTATGCTTTTTCCCATGCCAGTACCGTAACTTTACGGTATTTTCCTAAAAATGGTTCTGCTTCTGGGTTTTCCTATTGTGTTTCTGGTGAGGCTTTGCTACAATAGGGACAGGTTATTCACTAAGAAGAATAAGGAGTACATGAACCATGCAAACGAAAAAGATGAAATCAAATGGATTAAAAACACAAAGTGGTATTCGGGCTGGCTTGTGGCTGACGGTTGGAGCTGGGTTGGGTGATTTGCAGATTGTGCCGCCGCAAGAGAAGAAGCCGACTATGCCCGTTCCGGTTGCCTCTACGCAACCTGCTACTCCAGTAACGTAATGTGTTGTTTTCCAGTTTGATGGAATGAAATTTGATGGATTGAAAACACCTCTTCGTCCTAGTTTTTGAGGCGAAGAGGTGGACGTGTGCTCAAAGAACCTTAAGGAGACTCTCATGACAACGATTTTTCGTTTCCTCAGCGGCTTTTTTGTTGGCGCATTCATCGGCGCTGCGGTGGCGATATTGACTGCACCCTCATCGGGGACAGAATTACGCCGACAGGTATGCGAGCGCGCTCGCTCGGTTCAGGATGAGGTCAGCCAGGCAGCCAGACAACGCCGCGCCGACCTGCAAGCGCAATTGGAAAGCCTGCGCGCTCCCCGTTCCGGTATGTAAACGTAATCTGAAACGAACGCCCGCCGCTGGCAGAGGCGCAAGTGGGGGGAGACAAGCGGCGTGGTAGGCGGGGCGGCGAGAAATACCTCGTATTTGGCGGGGTTACACGGGGCGGCGACTATTTCAAGATTTGAAAACGGTAAGCCGCCTTTTGGTTTGTAAAGCGCGTCGTTCCCGAGACGACCAAGACGACGTCTTTTATCTCCCCGCCCACTTCAAAGGGCACGTCCAGGGCGTTATCCGCTGAGAGGTTGAGATATTGTACCTGTGTCGGCTGGCTGGCGTGAATCAACGCCAGGCGGAAGGATTGCGGAAGGATGTTTTCCACGCGCACGAAGCCTTGCGCCTCCCAACCGCCGTCGTCCTCCTCAAAATCGGTCGAGTAATGGATCTGCGGAATGGAGACGTCGTCCACGAAAAACCCCTCGCCGTTGACAGCCGCATCCGTAACGTATTCAAAGCGTAACTGGACTTTTTTACCGGCGAACTGGGATAGATCTACGTTTTCCACAATCCATTCTGCCCCACCGCCCGACTTGGCGTTGTATCCCCAACCGTAGCTGTTGCCGGAGGGGTCTTCATTTGTGCCGGAGGGAGTTTTGAGGATTGACCAGCGCTCGCCGTCTTCCGACGCCAGTAAATACAGGTAGTCGTAGTTTTCTTCCAAATCGAACCAGGTTGAATAGTTCATTTGAATTGGCGCGCTGACAGCGCTGAAATCGAACGTGCGCGTCAGAGACATGTTCGAGTCGTCGCCGCGGTTAGACCAGAAAGCGTAAATGCCAGAGGCGGCGTCTGTGGGCAGGATCTTCACCTGGGTGGAACCCTCAAAGTGCAGCGTATATTTGCCCGGGCAGGTGATCTTGACGTAATCGGCGCCGTATTGGTGTACGTCACGCGTCTCCATTTCCGTTGGACACCTCTCAATTTCCTCCGTGTCGTCCACAGTTGGGGCGTTGGGGTATTTGGCGTAGGTGTACCTGCCATCGCCGACGGAAGCGTCATTCAGATAATTGGCAATCGTCCAATCCTGGAAAACGTCATCAGCGCCAAGTTTTTTGCCAGTTTGGGCGTCCACTGCGCCAATTTCGTTCAACACGGTATCCACGCTGGTCATCCCATTGTCTGTATGGTTAACCAGTGACTGGCTGGCTTTTTCACCGAAACGCCCAAGGAAGTAATTGGTGAACATGAACGCCGCGCCGTAATATGGCGACGTGTCCGAATCTCCGTCGGGCCAATAGGTCAGTTGCATGTCCGGGTTGTTAATGAAGGAGTACTCGAAGCCGCCTGCTCCGTACCCGTTTAAGAAAGCAGCCAATTCTGAAAAACCCTCGTTCATCCAGGTATCTTCGTTGCGGTCGTGGTACCAGTGGATCATGTGTTGAAATTCGTGCGCCAGAACGCCGTATGTAAATTCATCTCCCAGGTTTACTGTATCAGCGTTGATAAAGATCATCTCGTGTTCGTTAGAATATTCGTGCGCCTGGGCGCTGAACGAATCAACCGAGGAGAAGTAACCGGCGATGGACGAACCTAACCCGCCTGCCATGAGGATGTATAGCCGCGGGTCGCCGTCAATGCCGGGCTTGAATTCCGAACCGAAAAATTCGTGATTGACGGCGTAAATGTTTTTATCAAAGGTTTGCGCCAGTTCATCGAGTTCGTTTTTATTGAACTTGACGCCTTTTTCAATCCAGAAATACAGATTATCCCCAACGTATTCCAGATTGGCGTCTACCTTGAAATTCTGGTCGTTATCCATGTTGGTAACCCAAAACGTTTGTTGTTCACCCACCTTGGGAAATACCTGCGGTGGATCCAGGGTAAGAGGAATGTCGCCTTTATCCTCCAGGCGGCGTGCCAGATCGCGCAAATCTGCCGTGGGGACGATCGCTTCTTGCAGGGTTTTCAAGCTGGCTGCCTGTCCCTG
>CAZGDA010000026.1:17622-27968 GCA_964524425.1 uncultured Anaerolineaceae bacterium
AGCAGCCGGCGCGCGAGTACGCCGCGCTGCTCCGCGACGTGGCCGACGCGCTGCACGGCCTCGGCGACCCGCGGATCCGCGTGCTGAACGCGGGCCTCGCCCCGGGCGGCGCCCGCCGTTGCCAGTGCGGCGGCGACGGCTACGAGGCCGGGATCACGGCGGTCGATTTCCTGCGCGAGATGCTGTCCGTCGCCGGCGGCGTGCCCGATCGCGCAAAGCTGCCGTGGGGCCGATCGCTTCATGCAGGGGGTTCAAGCTGGCTGCCTGTCCCTGCGGGGAGGGTGTCGCGTCATATAAAGGGACGTTATCTCCTTCCATAGAGGTAGGGAGAGAGACCTGACTCTGCGGTGTTGGGCGCACGACCACCGGTGTGGGAGCTGGTGTACCCCCGCTAAACAACGATGTACCCTCACTCGTGGATATCCTCTGGAAGCCAAACCAGCCGGCAATGCCTAAGACCAGCGTAACAACAACACAGCAGATTATCACGACGACGAGTAGCGCAGCAATAACCAGGAGAATATTTCGCGTACCTCTATCCATTTTTTACAACCTCACAATTTGTGTAAATATCGCCAATAGCGCTATTGGCGATATTATAAAACTATTTCCAATCCCTCATTGGGGTGTTGATTTTAACGCCGCCCGGCTGGCTGCACTGAGCATCCCAAAAGAAACCCACATATTGGGCAAAGCGTACGAATCAAATGAAAAGGCGACGATGAAAAACACTACCATGCAAAAAACTCCCGCCAGCCCAAACACTTTCGCTTCTGCGAGAGGGGAGAAATACAGCAATGCGGTGCAGCCAAGGATAGCCAGCACAAACGCCAGAAAAGTGAAAAAGCCAATCAAGCCGTTTTCTGCGAGGAGTTTCATGTATAAATTTTTAGGTGTTACCAGTTTGTCCCTGCCTTCTTCGTGGGTTATTTGGCGTAAGATGTCTGGCTGGCGGTGCCAGTCCTCATCGGGCAGCATATCGTCGAAGTAAAAGGCGTAATTGCCCGTCCCAACTCCGAGGACAGGGTAGGCTTCAAACATGCGCAAAGCCGTAGCTGCAAACACGAAGCGTTGTTTGAAAGCGATGTATTCGAGATAATCCGTGCTGCCTGTGTCCTCGTAGGTCCAAAACGTCCACAAGCGGGCGAAGTAATTGTTTTGCGTACCGGCGGCGAAGATGACCAGCCCCAGCACGACGACGACGCACACCACTCCCAACCCCAAACGCAGCCATTTATGCAACACATGAGAGGCGGGTGGGGTTGCTGTGAGATGTGCTTTTTTATCTGCCTGCAAACGCGAGAGCACGAATCCACCGACGATCAACACCAGGAGGACGAACACACCCGTGCGTGAATACGTAAACACCACCACCACGCTCGCCCATATCAGCAGGAGCAATTCTACCGTAATTTTACGAAAACGCCAATTAAAAACGGAATAGCCGCTGAGCACGCTTGCCAAAAGCCAGGGAACGAGCAGGAAACAAAGTTGCTCGGCGAACCATTTCGGTTCGTAAGCGAAACCGGAAACACGCTTGAGCATCAATTTTCGGGAAGAGATCATGCGCTGAATCTGGTTGAGCACGGCATAAATCTGGGGCGAGTATTTTAGCACGTAGCCAATTTGCAACGTGCCCCACGCCAGCGCCAGGGCAAAGCCGAGATAGAGCCAGCGCAGCGCGCCGCGCAGATCTTGCCAGGAGCGCGGGAACAAGGTTACGGTAACGTACATCGCAGCGCCAATTGCCAGGGTAACCAAACCGCGCAGGCTGCGCGCCAGGGGAGAGACGTCGCGCAACGCTTCGGGGCTGTAGGTCAGCCCAAGCAGAGAAGAGGCGATTACCGCCAGCGCGAAGGCGAACAAGGGCAGAAAAGTTTTCGGCAGCGGCTCTTTGGAGAGGCGCGGCAGGGTAATTAAAATCAACAATATAATCAGGGGATAGACTGCCAGCGGGCGCACGCTGGCGGCACCACCCAGGCTGCCGGGGAAAAAAGGAAAACTGGTAACCGGCAGGCTGACGAGGAAAAACGCCCACGCTACACGAGTAACAATACGATAAAGGTCTGTCTTCATCAAGCGTGTGCCCTGGATTGGCGCGTGATGCGCAACAACTGCAAAACCAGGAAAACGACCATGCCAAGCAACCCCCCCACCAACGGGAAAAGCCCCAGCGGGCGTGCCTGTGATAGTTGTGCCTCTTCCTTGGGGTTCACGTCCTGCACTTCGAGGTTGGCGGATAGACCGCGGCTGGTTTTGACTGCCTGCTCGTAGCTTTTTAGTAGTTGGCGGTTTTCTTTTTCCCATGTATCTTGCTGCGCCTGAAGCACGGGCGCCTCGGCTTGAATGGCTGCCTGCACCTGCGCGATCCAGGTGAGGTATTCGCTCGCTCTGGCATCTACGGCGGGCTGAAGGTTCAGGAGTGCCAACCAGGCGGGGGTGAAATCTGCCATCTGACTGGCGAGGGCGAGGATGCGCTGGCGCTGTAAACCGCTCAACGTCGCGTCGGCGTGCATGGCGGAGAGCGATTTTTCTTCCTGTCCCAGGGCTGCGCTCAGCAGGCTGCCTGTTTCCAGGCGAGATGCAGCGTGGGTGCGCGCCTGGGCAGCCGCCTGCATCTGGATGTCAATTTCAATCATTTTTTGGGCGTTGTCTATGCCATCCTGCACTTTTTCCAGCAGCACCTGTTTCCAGGTTTGGACTGCCTGGCGAGCGCGTTGGGCGTCGGCGTGCTGGCTGATTAGACGCCATTTTCCTGCCGTGCGCCATTCTGCACGCAGCGAGCGGCGCAGGTCGCCCGCCTGTACGGACGCCCAAAATGGGTCTTCTTTTTGCAGGCGCGCCAGGGTCTCCTCCAAGAACTCGGAGGTGAAAATTAATTCGTTTAACTGCGCCATTTGCCAGTTTTTATAATCGTCGAGATTGGTGTATTCCTGGTTGGCGAACGCCGAAAATGTGCTGTCGGCGTAGGCGCGATAGGCATTTAAACCGATGTACAACTCACTGGCGGCTTGAAAAGGCGGTTGCCACATCTGCGCGGCAGCCAATCCTAGCAGACAGCCGATGATGACAAACGCCAGCAGCAATACCCACTGGTGCAGGGCGGTGTAAATTTCTTTGCCCAAATTCCATTCATCCATTCAAACTCCCAAACTGCCATCCTGCATTGCCAGGCGTAAAGCCAGGCGCCAGTCTGGCAGACACAAACCAAAAGTGCGTTGAAAATGTCCTGTTTCCAGAGCGGAAAATAACGGGCGCTGTGCTGGGGTGGGAAATTCTGCCGTCTTGGCGGCGTGGATGTTGCTGGCGACCAGCGGGTAATTTGGCGGCAGGTTTTTTAGCATCTCCTGTGCCCAGGCAAAGCGCGTGGCGTAACCCTCCCCAGCCAGATGATAGATGCCACGACGCTGTTCGACCCACTCGCTGAGGTTGTTTTTTCCCATGATAATCAACTGCGCGATAACTTCAGCCAGCATACGCGCCCAGGTTGGGTTGCTCACCTGGTCGTCTACCACGCGCAGAAATGGGTTCTGACGCGCCCAGCGCAGGGTTTTGTTCACAAACGTTTCTCCGCGCATACTGTACACCCACGCAGTCCGAAAAATGAGATACGCCGCGGCGCTGGATTGGATGGCTTCTTCTCCGGCGCGCTTGCTTTCTCCGTAAACGTTGAGCGGATTCGGCGCGTCTGTCTCCACGTATGGTTGGTTCTTAGTGCCATCAAAAACGTAATCCGTTGAAAAATGAATGAAAGCCGCACCCAGGCGTTTGGCTTCAGATGCCATAATGCCAGGAGCGGTACAGTTTATGGCAAAAGCAGCTGCGCGTTCTTCTTCGGCGCGGTCCACCGCGGTGTATGCGGAGGCATTCACCACCAGGGCGGGCTTCTGGCTGCGCAGGAAACCTTCTACGGCGGAGGGCTGGTTCAGGTCTAGGTCAGTAACGTCCACGGCGACGACGTCTCCCAGGGTAGCCAACGTGCGCTGTAACTCCCAGCCTAACTGTCCGTTTTTTCCAAAGAGGAGGATTTTCATTTCGCAGTCCCGAAGGTTACATTCCCAGGCGGTTTTCCGCCAAGGCAATTAGGTATTCACCGTAATGATTGTTTTGCATTTCCTTACCCAGGCGCAGCAAATCTTCCTTGCGAATGTACTTCATACGATAGGCTATTTCCTCGGGGCAGGAAATCATCATCCCCTGGCGGTCTTCCACAGCCTGGATGAAATTTGCCGCCTGAAGCAGGCTCTCGTGCGTGCCGGCGTCCAGCCACGCCACACCGCGCCCGAGCACTTCCACGTGCAATTTACCTTGCTGCATGTAGATGCGGTTCACGTCGGTGATCTCCAGTTCGCCGCGCGGGGAGGGCTTGAGATGCGCTGCCACATCCAGGACGGTGTTATCATAGAAATATAAGCCTGGCACGGCGTAATTGGAGCGCGGGTTTTGTGGTTTTTCCTCTATGCTGATGGCGCGGTCGTTCTCGTCCACTTCAACAACGCCGTAGCGCTGTGGATCGCGCACCGGGTAAGCGAAGATCAACGCCCCATCGCTGAGTTTAGAAGCGCGCTTCAAGCGGGCTGCCAGGTCGGTGCCGTAGAATATGTTATCGCCAAGGATCAGAGCCACTGCATCGTCGCCAACAAACTCTCTGCCGACGATGAACGAATCTGCCAGACCGCGCGGCTGCATTTGGACTGCGTAGGAGAAGTGCATTCCCCACTGGCTGCCGTCGCGTAACAACTGTTCAAAGAGAGGCGTTGCCTCCGGTGTGCTGATGACCAGCACGTCGCGAATGCCCGCCATCATCAACATTGAAAGGGGGTAATAGATCATCGGTTTGTCGTACACCGGCAGCAATTGCTTGCTGACGGAGATCGTCAATGGGAATAAGCGCGTGCCCAATCCACCCGCCAAAATGATACCTTTCATTTGTTCCGCTCCTTATAGTTCTTATCCAGCCAGGCGTGATACTGCGCCTGTTTGCGAATGCTTTCTACCCAATCGGCGTGTTCGATGTACCAACGTACGGTGTGTTCCAAACCCTGTTCGAGGTTGAAGCGCGGCGACCAACCCAGTTCGCGCTGAAGTTTCGTGGCGTCCATTGCGTAGCGGCGGTCGTGCCCGGGGCGGTCTTTGACGAATTGGATCAATTGCTCGTGTGGGGCGTGAGGCGAGTCCGGCGCCAGCCGGTCGAGGACGCGACAGAGGGTTTTGACTACTTCCAGGTTGGTGGGTTGGTTGCCGCCGCCGATGTTGTAGGTTTCTGCGGTTTTTCCCTTGCACAACACGTAGTAGATCGCTTCGCAGTGGTCTTCCACGTACAACCAATCACGTATCTGCCCGCCGTCCCCATACACCGGCAGCGGCTTGCCGTGCAAGGCGTTGAGGATCATTAATGAGATGAGTTTCTCCGGGAACTGGTAGGGTCCGTAATTGTTTGAGCAATTTGTGATGGTAAAGGGCAAGCCGTAGGTGTGCCCGTAGGCGCGCACGAAGTGATCGCTGGCGGCTTTGGAAGCCGAGTAGGGAGAATGGGGGTCGTACGCTACGTCTTCCGTCCAGGCAGGCGCTCCCGCTCCCAGCGAGCCGAATACCTCGTCGGTGGAGACGTGGTGAAAGCGCACGCCTGCCTGCCAGACGCCGTCCTTCAGCCAAACGCTGCGCAGCGCTTCCAGCAGGTTCACTGTACCCACCACGTTGGTTTGCACGAACACACCGGGACCGAAAATGGAACGGTCCACGTGCGATTCGGCGGCGAAATGCACCAGCGTATCAATGTTGTGTTGGCGCAAAAGTTGAACCAGCAATTCCTGGTCGCCGATGTCGCCTTTCACAAAGGTGTGGCGGGTTGCGTCCGGCAAGTCTTTCAGGTTTTCGGGGCTGCCGGCGTAGGTCAACGCGTCCAGGTTCAGCACCTGCACTTGCGCGTCTGTCTTCAACAGGTAGCGGACAAAGTTTGAGCCGATGAATCCGGCTCCCCCGGTAACAAGTACGTTATACATCTTATTCCTCGTTCTCGAATATTAGCTCAGAAAGAAATCCACAGGGCAAAGGCTGCTTGAAGCCTGGCAGGCGGGATTCGCCTGCCGGTTTTTCGCATCTGCGCGTCTGATCTCTGTCATCTCCATCCCATTCCGTTTTTATTATCCTGCCAGCAACGTGTTTACGATTGTGGTTTTCAACAACAAAATTATATCACGTCTTGGAACGAGCTTTGCTCAATCGAACAGATCTGCCTCGGCGAAGGGTTTGCCGCGCTGGTCTTTTTCTGAGACCAGGGGCGTGCCGATGAGAGGCCAGGTGATGCCAACCTGGGCGTCGTTCCACAACAAGGTGCGCTCGGCTCTGGGGGCGTAGAAATCGGTTACTTTGTAGAGCAATTCTGCCCATTCGCTCAATACGTAAAAGCCGTGCGCCAGACCTGGCGGAATCCACAATTGGATGTGGTTGTGGGCGGAGATGTACATGCCCATCCATTTGCCAAAGGTAGGAGAAGAACGGCGCAGGTCCACCGCCACGTCGTAGACTTCCCCCGTGGTAATGCGCACCAGTTTGCCTTGCGCCTGTTCCACCTGGTAGTGCAAGCCGCGCAGCACGCCGCGGCGCGAGCCGGAGAGGTTATCTTGCACGAAGTTGGCTGGTATGCCCGACTGGGCAAAGCGCTCTGCCTGGTACAGTTCGGTAAAGAAACCGCGTTCGTCTTGGAAGAAGCGCGGTTCGAGAATCAAGACACCTTCAAGCGATCCAGGAGTAAACTTCATGGGGCACCTCCTTCCTGTTGATATTGTACCAGATTCTGCTTAACTCGGGCGGCGCAGCCAGCGACGAATGTGCAGACGCGCCTTCAGCGGCAGCCAGCCGTAGATGAGCGGGCGAATTTTGGCTTTTAAAACAATCCACGCTAAGGGGCTGCCGCCTTCACGGTAATGGACGCGCAGCATTTCGGGCCAGCAGCGTTCGTCCGCCCGATCGGTCTTGGCGGATTCGTGCAGGCGAAAGTTCGCCCACAAGCGCGGTTGGTAAGCGATGGGGGCAATTTTGGCGATGCGCACCCACAGATCGTAGTCCATAGCAAAGTAAAAAGATGGGTCGAGCGGAGCCACTCTGCGCCACACATCGGCGCGGAAGAAGGCGGCTTGCTGCGGCACGTGTACGTAGCCGCGGCGCAGGCGAAGATAATCGGTTTGCGCGGCGGGGAATTTCCCAATCACCTCCCCCTGCCGGTCTATGAAATTGGCGTCTCCGTAGACCATGCCCACGTGCGGGTGAGCTTGCAAATATTCCACCGCTTCGGCAATTGCGCCCGCTTCGTAGGTGTCGTCGGAATTTAACCACGCCAGGATCTCGCCGTGCGCTCGGGCAAAGCCCTTGTTGATGGCATCGGTCTGTCCGCGGTCGCGCTCGCAAACCCACCCCGCCAGCCTATCGGCGTAGCGGTGTAAAATCTCCAGGCTGCCGTCCGTTGAACCACCGTCCATGACCAGATATTCCAGGTTAGGATAAGTCTGCCCGAGCACGGATTGGATGGTCGTTTCCAGGTACTCTGCCTGGTTGTAGGAGGGGGTTACGATGGATACGAGGGGAGAAGCCATATTGGTAATAATTATATCAATTCTTTCTAGTATTAGAAGCTATATAATAAACGAGGCTTCAGGCGGCGCACGAAACGAGGGAAGTTGAGGGCTACAAGATGTGTCGCCAGGCTGACCCGCCAAATAGAGGTAAGCTGGTTGGGCAGATCACTGGCGGTGATGTTTGACCAGGGTTAATATGTTTCCTCTGCCGGGGACGTATTCGTGTTCCAGTTCGTCCATGACGTGACGCATTAAGAAAACGCCAACGCCGCGCGTTTTCAACTCTTCCAGGCGTAAGCCAAGCGAAGGAGTGGGAACACTATTCAGATTAAAGTCGCAGCCAGAGTCTTTGAGGGTGATTTTTATGCCTTGTGAAATTGTTTCACAGGTGCAGGTGATTTTTTGTTCCCCTTCACAGCCGTAGGAATGCTCTACGATGTTTGTAAAGGCTTCGTCAACTGCCAGCTCGACGTCGTAGGCTTCTTTTTCGCTCAGACCTGCGCGCCGCGCTGAACGGTTGACGAACTCACCAATAATTGCAAGATTTTCCAGTTTGCTTGAAAAGACCTTCGTTCCCATTTTGTCGTATGGCGGCTAAAAACTTCCCACCGCCTCCGTGTCGCTGGCGAACATCTTGAAATAATCATCCATCCCGACCAAATTCAGCGAGGAACGAATTTTCTCCTTAACGCCGACGAGAACAGCTTCTCCCTGGTTGTTCTTTTTGCATTTCTTTTGCGCTTCGATGAGCACCCACCAACCGGCGCTGGACATGAAATCTACATCGGACATATCCACGACGATTTTGTAAATCCCTGCATCAATGACTTCTTTGATGGCGGTTTCCAGTTGAGGGGAAGTTGAGCCATCCACGCGCCCAGAGACTTTTAAAACACTGCAACGTTTGTGCTGAGTGATTGTATATTCCATTTTTGAGTCTATGCCTCCTAAAATATCAATTGCGGCGAGGGAATCGTGTACTCAACCGCGTTAGCGTAGAGTATACCATAATTCTTAATCATTTTGTCGTAGTGGAAGGAATTGAACCGCTGACGGTTACCCCTGTCATTGCGGGGGCAGGCGCGGCGTTGCCTGTACCTGTATTTCCAGCGCCGGCTGCCGCAGCAGATTTTTTCTCAGCGCCTTGTTTCTTTTCCAGGTCGCGCGAGTACCAGATCACCATTAAGGTGAGCAGTTTGGTGGCGCGACACAACACGGTGTTGTTGACCGCCTGCATTTGCGCCAGGGTCATCAGGTAGCCTTTGTCGGAGACAGAGTTCATGTCCCCGGTTGCACTGACGGCGTTCATCAACGATTCGAGCAGTTTGTTGGTGGCGTTTTCCATTTCCTGGATGTCTTTGATTAATTTGCCCACCTCTTCGCGCACCTGGCGCATGTCGTCAACGTCTACCATAGATTCCCCTTTGCTTTAACCAAAGCTGATGTCCACGGTCTTGAGGAGTTGCATGTAGCCTTCCACGCGTTTGTTGGCTTGCGTCTTATCGTAGCCGGACGGCATGGAGTCTGCTTCCGCCTTGAGGGGGACGATGAGGTTGGTGCGGATGAAATCTTGCAGCTTTTTGATGTCATCCCCGCTTGAGGCAGCGCGGAAGATGATGATGACCGCCAGTAACAGGGTGATTTGTTTGAGGTTTTCCGTGCGGCTGGGTTCGTAAAACTTTTTAAGTGTGTCGGAAAGGGCGCTGCCGTCTTTGGCGCGTCCGGTTGTCAGACAGACGTGCGCTTCTTCATATTTATCCAGGTTGGAGAGCATGTTTCCGGCGATGACAGCCAGGATGGCGTTGGTTTGTTTTCTCAATTGTGCTTTGGCGCCAAGTGAGGGAATTTTCTTGATTTTCTGCGCCATAAGCGATTGCAAATACATACGGAAGAGGTGGGTTTGTCCCTGGTCGAAGAGCAGATTCTTTATGATGATGTTCCAACGAATGAGTTTATCTCTGGCGATGATGGCTAAACCGTTCAACAAATCTTTTTCTTTCATCTCGGCGTAAATGGCTTTCCATTCGCTCGTATCGTTGATGAGAGCATATTTTAACTCTTCGTTTTTCTCTCCATTGGAAACGACGTAAGCTGCCAACATGGCAGGCCAGATGTCCGTGTCTTCATCCAGGATAAATGCCAGGGTGGTTTCCACCTGTTTGGTGAGATTCGCGCCATAAGAACCGCCTTCGCTGCCGGTGGGCATGTTAAGAGAAGACATGGAGGCTGAAGCGGCAGATTCAGCGCCGTTTCCAACGGCTTTGGCAGCCTTGGCGGCTTGCTCGATCTGCTCCTTGGGCATTCGCATAGTCCCCATACTTTGCGCCTCGGCGGCAACTTTTTGGGCGGGCTGGCTAGAGGCGGCGGGTGCAGCCGCGGCGCGCCAGCCGTGTAAGGTGGCGTAGGGGTCTTCGGCGGCTCCTTCAAACTTCATTGTAACGTTATCGCCAAAGAGGATGACGTCCCCGGGATTGAGAACCTGGCTGCCGGTGAGTTGCTTGTCGTTAATACAAGTACCGTTGGTGGAGTTTAAATCTTTTAATACGTAATGAATACCTTGCACGCTTAGAACTGCATGGCGGCGTGAGATGGTTGCGTCGTGGATAACGATATCGTTGCGTTCATCTCTGCCGATGGAAGTCTCAGTTTTGATAATGAGGTATACTTCTTCGGCGTTTTCTCCCGTCTGCACTTTAAGTTGGTATGCCTGCGGTTCCATAGGTATTCTCCGGTCATTCCCAGGTTTTTTAATTGACGATGATATTTATGCGT
>CAZGDA010000027.1:0-27101 GCA_964524425.1 uncultured Anaerolineaceae bacterium
CGCCCTGCTGTCAAAACCGGTGAAAGTATCGAAACCTACAATTTTTCTATGCCGGTTGAACGGCTCGTAAATCCCGCGCAGCGCCGAGAAAATTGCCAGGTTCTGCCCCCAGCGCGTGCCAAATTCAATGATGATCCCAGGCACGTCCACAATTTGCTCGTAAAGGTGGTGCATAAAAAGGATGCGCGCCATGTTTTTGGAACTGATAAAAAGCCCCAAATTATTGAGGATGTCAATATCCGGGATGGGACACTCTTTAAAAGTGTCCACGAATTGGCGGCGGATCTTATCCTCGTGCACGCTGCGATACAACTCCTGGCTGATTTCGGGTTTCGCTTTTTCAGACATATCAATCTCCTCTCACTAAAGCGGGAATGGGTTGTTTTCCCTCAAAGGCTTTCACCCACGCCCAGTAACGTAATTTTCCTTCCACGAGCATATACGCATACTCACCGCCTGCTTCCGCGCGCACCACGCGCACCGGCTTTAACGGCTCTCCTTCTCTCAATCCTTGCGCCAGGTCGTCAGCGCCAGGCACAAACAAGTCCAGATTTTTATCGTCGCATTGAATTTGCTGTGTGGGGATGTACACCACCGCCTGGTCAAACAGACGGCTGATCTCGTCATAATCCTGTGTGCTCAGCTCAAAATCAGCCGCAGTCGCGTTTTCCAGAATGTGCACGCGCCGTACCGCCTTGGGAATGACAATCACGTTTGCGTGCGCCGTCAACCACTTCAGACTCACCTGCGGCACCGTTTTACGATATTTCACGGCAATTTCTTTAAGGCGCAGGTTGCGTCTGTTGTGCTGAAGCAGTCCACCCTTATCCAATGGCGTATAAGCGATCAACGTTATCCCTTCCTGCTGACAATAAGGCAGCACATCCCCTTCCATCGTGCGGTCAAACAAATTGTATTCCACCTGGTTGGACTGAATCTTGCTGTGTGCCAGCGCCTGTTGCGCCGCCTGCATTGCGCGCACGCTGAAATTACTTAATCCGATGAAGCGCACCACGCCTTCGTCTACCAAACGTTGCATAGCTGCCATCGTCTCGGCGATGGGCACGCGCGGGTTGGGCCAATGCACCTGATATAGGTCTATCCTCTCCGTTTGCAAACGCCGCAGGCTCCTTTCGGCAGCGCGCAGCACGTCATCGTATGCCAGGTGCTCCGGGGAAACTTTGCTGGCAAGGAAAACCTTGTCCCGTCTGTCCAGTATCGCCTGTCCTACCAATTCCTCGCTGTGTCCGGCGCCATACGCCTCCGCCGTGTCCAAAAAACTCAGACCTGCTTCAACCCCCGCCTGCAAAGCACGCACGAAATCCTCATCTCGCGTGCGGTCCTCCTTAAAGAAACCGCCCACGCCCATGCACCCCTGCCCAATGACGGGGATTTCCACGTCCGTACTGCCCAATTGCGTATATCGCATGGCTCACTTAGCCTTCTGTTTCGCCTTTTCCCAAACCCGTCTCTCAGCCTTCTCTCTCAGCCACTCTCAGCCTTCACTCTAAACCTTCATCCAGTTCACGATCTTGTCCACAATCCCCTGCACGTGCAACCCGTCCAGCGTGCGCACCCATTCCCGTCCTCCTGTTTCCAGGCGATAATTATCCTCAATGCCAATCCGCTTCATAGGCACGCACACACCGTGATCACACATCACTTCGCTGACCAGGCTGCCGAAGCCGCCCGAAAGCGTGTGTTCTTCCAGCGTTACCAGGCGCTTACAATTCCGCATTATCTCCACAAACAGCGCCTGATTGAACGGCTTCAACCGGTAAACGTCCAGAATACCCGCCTGAATGCCGCGCCCCGCCAGCGCTTCTACCACCGCAAAAGCCTGGGTAACCATCGGACCAGTCGCCGCCAACAGCACGTCCTCCCCTTCTTCGAGCAGGCTTAGTCCGCTGGAAAAATCGTAATTCTGCGGGTCGTAAATAGCTTTAAGGGGTCCCTTGTCAATGCGAATGAAACTGGGCGCACCTCTCTCATAAGCCAGGTGCAGCGCTGCGCCGGTCATGGTCGGGTCGGAAGGACCCCAAATTGCCATATTCGGCAGAGCGCGCATAATAGAAATGTCCTGGGTTACGTGGTGCGTGGGTCCGTCGTAACTGTATCCATACCCCGTGCCCATGCCTAAAATCGTAACCGGTAAATCCATGCAGCAGACGTCCAGTTTGATCTGCTCGTAACTGCGCAGGGTTACGAACGGAGAAATACCAAACACAAACACACGTTTGCCCATCAAAGCCATTCCGGCTGCTGCGCTGATGGCGTTTTGCTCCGAAATGCCGATGTTGTAGAATTGTTTGGGAATATCCCTGACAAAATCCTTGAATTTAAATGCGCCCGTGTCCGCCGTCAAAAGAATAACGTCTCTGTCGCTGCGCGCAATCTCGTACAACTCCGCAAAGGTTGCGTCGCGCGTATCGCTGTATGCGTTCATTGCAATTCCTCCCTCGCCCGTTCCACGTCCTGCCCCTTCGGCAGTGTGTGATGCGCGGACGGCTTGTTTTCCAGCGAGGAAATCCCCTTACCTTTCACCGTGTTGGCGATGATCATCAGCGGCTTGTCAGATTTGCGCGCCCGCACCCCGTCAAAAGCGGCGAAGATCTCGGCGAAGTCGTGTCCGTTGATTGAGAGCACGTCCCAACCAAAAGACTTCCAGCGCTCCTCGATTGGGTCAAGCCCGGCGGTGTTCTCGGTGAAATCCTCCGAGCCGAGCCGGTTGCGGTCAGTGATGGCAATCAGGTTATTCAGGTGGTGCTGGCTGGCAAACATGCCTGCCTCCCACACCGAACCCTCCTGGCTTTCCCCGTCACCCATCAACACCACGGTAAGCACGTCCCTGCCGTCCAGTTTGGCTGCCAGAGCCATGCCACCCGCAATTCCCAATCCATGCCCCAGCGAACCGGAGACAGTTTCCATGCCCGGCAACCTGCGGTCTATGTGCATCCCCAGCCGGCTGCCATCCATCAAAAAGCCTTCCAACTCGCTGACCGGGAAAAAACCCGCTTGTGCCAGAATTGCATACAGGCTGTTGTTGGCGTGTCCCTTGCTCAAGATAAAACGATCGCGCTTGTCCCAGTTCGGGTTGTGTGGGTCAACGCGTAAGATCTCCCCCGCGTACAGAGCCACCAGGATTTCTACGCAGGAAAGCGAGCCGCCCAGGTGTCCCCTGCCGGCGCGCATGACCATCTCAAAGGTCTGCCGCCGGATTTGGCGTGATAATTGAACTAAATCTTCCATTTTTCCCTTACTTAAGTGTACTGATATACCAGTCAATTGTCCTTTTCAAGCCCTCACGAAACGGCGTCGTGGCGCGAAAGCCAAGCTCCTTCTCAGCCCGGCTGGTGTCAATTTTGCGCTTGCGGATGGTCATAGGCTTGGATGAATTATACGTGATCGTGCCTTTATACTCCGTCAATTCCTTGATCGTGTCCACCGCTTCGCCGATGGTGTACTGGTTTCCACTGGCGATGTTGAACACCTCGTAGCCGGAGAATTTCTCAAACGCCGCCAGAACGCCGCTCACGAAATCGTCGGCGTAGATAAAATCTCGCACCACGTCCGGCGTGCCCCACACCTCAATAGGGTCTTGCTTCTCCACAAATTTGCGAATCAGCGCCGGCAGCACGTGCGAATACACCGGGTCAAAACCGCTGTACGGCCCATAGACGTTGGACGGGCGGATGATGACCACTTCCATGTTATAGCGCTTGTAATAAAACTGCCCCAGTTTTTCAGCAAAACGCTTCATCCACGCCGGACCAAAATAGCTATCCGGCGGGTCGCCCTCGAAGGCTTTATCTTCCGTTATCAACCCCTCGATGTCGGGGTACACCGCAGAGCTGCTGATAAAGAGAAATTTCTTCACCCCCATCTTCGCCGCGCTGTCCAGCAATTGTGTATTCATATACAGGTTAGAGGTGATTTGCGCCACAGGGTTGGTAACCATTTCGTGCGCCCCAGATGTATGCGCCGCACAGTGAAACACGTACTCCACCCGCGGGGGCAGAGGTGCAGCCACGCTCAAATCCCCACTAAGTTCGATCAGGTTCGGCGTGCCCGCCTCGAAAAAGCTGGCTTTCGCCGGGTTCAGCGAATGCGCGTAAACGATCGCTCCTTTTGCCAGCAAAGCCTTGGCGATGTTCGTGCCCAAAAATCCCGTTCTTCCCCCGGCAACAAATACGTGCTTGTTTTCAAACATAGTCCCTCCCCATCTTTCAGTGAATAAAGTGATAACCAAACTTCCAATCCGCCAAAGCAAACAGGGATACCATAGTGAATTGCTCCACCTGTGCAGATAACACCACCTCTCGCAGCGCCTCTGCCCGGATCAATTCCACCTGTATGTCCTCTTTCGGCGCGAAATTCGTCTGTTTCAGCGCTCCCGTCCCCAAAAAAGCATACGTGATCGCGTCAACGCGATTTAACACCAGCCTGCCCTGATGCAGCAAGCGCATCTCCTTGCACACGTAACCCGTTTCTTCGTACAACTCACGCGCCGCTGCTTCCTGCGCCGTTTCGTTGTCGTCCACTGCCCCGCTGGGTATCTCTAGCGTTACCGTGTCCAATGCCGGGCGGTATTGGCGCACAAAAATCACCTCTTCCGCTTCCGTCAGCGCTAAAACCAGCACCCCCGGCGGCGCGTGGATGATGTAATACGGTTTGCCTTGCAAAGCCGCCACACCCTCAAAACGTTTCTCCTCCACGGCAAACCACTCGGTTTCAAAGACGATCTTCCTTGCGCCATTTTCCAGCAAGCACGTCCTCCTGTACTGAATCTCTCAACCAAACGCGCCCGCGTCGTCCGCGTCGTAATGCAAAATAACACTACCCTCGCTTTCAAAGTGGAAAGGCACATGTAAATACATTTCCAGCGCCTTGATCACCTGTTCTTGTTTCTCCGACGGCACGTAAAATAACATAAAGCCAGAAACGCCCGCGCCGAGCAGTTTCCCGCCCAACGCCCCGTTCTGCATCGCTTTTTCGTAAATCGTATCAATCGTCGTGTTGGACACCATGCTGCTCAACTCGCGCTTGAGCAGCCAGTTCTCGTGGAGCAGCCTGCCAAAATCGTCCAGGTTGTTGCCGTTGTTGAGCACCGCCAGCGCCTCGTCCACGTAAGAGCGCATCTGAAACAACACTTTGCGCTTCGTCTCCAGGTTAGCCACAATGTCTTTCGCCACCTGCGGCGCCAGACGGCTGGTGCCGGTATAAAACAACAGCAGGTTGTCATCCAGCGCTTGCAGTCTGGGCGTGGGAATGGTAACCGGCTCAACGATGATGTTCCCGTTCTGCAGAAAATGTATTAAATTAAAACCCCCGTATGCTGCGGCAGTCTGATCCTGTGCGCCGACGTTTTCCTTGAGCACCTGGTGTTCCAACTCGATCGCCTTCAAAGCCAAATCGTAACGGCTGATCATCTTACCGCGCAGCGCCATGAGCGCCTTGATCAACCCCACTGCAAAAGAAGAACTGGAACCCATCCCCGCCCGCGCCGGTAAATCGCCTTGATAGTGAATTTCCAACCCGACCGAATCGTCGAAGCCCAGGTAACGCAGCCCCTCGCGCACCGCCGGGTGTAATATCTCCGCCATGCTGGCAACCGTCTCAATGTGCGACCACACGATGCGATGGCGTACATTAAAAAAGGGCGGCAAAACACGGCAACTAATGTAACAATACTTGTCAATCGTCGTGGATAGCACCGCCCCGCCCTCCTTGAGATACCACTCCGGATAGTCGGTGCCGCCGCCGAAAAACGACATGCGGAAAGGAGTCCTGGTAATAATCACGCTTTTATCTCCTCTCTTGAACGCGCTGGCGCTGATAATCGAGCAGGTCGCTCAGCGTTTGTTCCAGCGAAATCTGCGGCTCCCAGCCGGTGGCTGCCTGGAACTTGGAAATGTCCGGGATTTGCAGAGTCACGTCCGAGGGGCGCAGCAACGCCGCATCTACCGTATGCTCGATCTTGCACTTCGCCATGCCCTTTAGAATGGCGAGCATTTCTCCCACCGTCATGGTGCGTTTGCCGCCGATGTTATACACCTCACCGGCTGGGCATTTTTCCAGCAACAGCCAATAAGCGCGCACCGCGTCGCGCACGTCCGCAAACGTGCGCACGCTGTCCAGGTTGCCCACCTTCATCGGGTTCTGGCGCACGCCCGCCTCAATTTCGGCAATTTGTTTGGCAAAAGCGCTCTCGGCGAACACGTCCCCGCGCCGCGCTCCGGTGTGTGTAAACATGCGTGTGCGGATGGTCTTGACGCCATAAGAGAGGAAATATTGCAGCGCGATCATGTCCTCTCCCACCTTCGAAACCGCATAAGGGCTGGCGGGGCGGAAAGGATTCGTCTCGCGGATGGGCAGTTCCTCTTTTGTTACCTGCCCATACACTTCCGAAGAACTGCAAATGTGGATGAGCGGGTCAATCTGCGCCCTGCGCACCGCGTCCAGCAGGTTTAACGTGCCGATGACGTTGGTGTGAACAGTGTCCGCTGGAGCCGTAAAACTGCTGGTTACGTAAGATTGCGCCGCCAGGTGAAAGATGCGCTCAGGTTTGACCTCGTTCAGCAGCACAACGAGCGAATTTAAATCGCGTAATTCTGCCAGGTGCAGCGCCAGGCGCGCCTGAATGACGCGGATGTTATCCAGCGGGCTGCGCCAGCGCACCAGACCGTGCACTTCCACACCAGGGTGCTTATCCAGGATATATTCCGCCAGGTGGCTGCCCACCATGCCGGTGATGCCGGTTATCAATACTTTCATACCCACGCTCCCCTTTTCTGTTATTCCTGCGCCCTGGCGAACAAATCGGTTTCCACCAGTTCACACAAAACGTGTTCCAGCGCCAGGTGTGCCTCTTGAATGTATTGCGTGTTCTCGCTTGGCACTGCAATGGCTACGTCAGCCACCTGCGCCAGTTTGCCGCCCCTGCCCATCAAGGCAATCGTGTACATTTTCTGCGCACGGGCAGTTTCCATGGCACGCACAACGTTTGACGAGCCGCCGCTGGTGCTGATGCCAATCAGCACGTCCCCGGCTTTGCCCAGCGCCTGCACCTGGCGGGCAAACACGCCCTCGTAATCGTAATCGTTGGCGTAAGAGGTAAGAAACGAAGTATCAGTCGTCAGGGCTATGGCGGGCAAAGCCTCGCGCTCAAAGGCTTTCGTCAGCCGGTTGACAAACTCCGACGCCACGTGCTGGCAATCCGCCGCGCTGCCGCCATTACCGCACAACAGCAGCTTGTTACCGCTGCGAAACGCGTTCGCCAGCGCCTGCACTGCCGTCAGCAGCGCCTCTTCACAGGCAGAGACTGTCTCGCGCTTCACCTGTGCGCTTTCTGCTAAATGAGTTTGAAACGTCTTCCGATAGGATTCTTGCTTAGAACTCATGCTTGACCGCCGTTTCCGTTGTTCCATAGCCTTTGAACGATGCGCGCCGCTTCCCCGATATCCTCGACGATGGCATCTGGCATTAACGACGGGTCTCGCGCCGCCTCCTGCGCCACCAAATTGCCCTCGCCGGTGCGCACCAAAATAGCGGGCACGCCCACCCGTTTTGCCAGTTCAATATCACATTTGTTATCGCCAATTATGATGCAAGATTTATACCCAAAACCAAGCTCGCCCGCTGCCTGTAACAGCAAGCCAGGTTGCGGCTTGCGGCAGGCACAATTCTCTTCCGGCGTGTGCGGGCAAAAGTAAATACCATCCAGTTTTATGCCTTCTGCCAGCAGCAATTCGTTCATCCGGGCGTGAATCTGCGCCAACCCGTCCAGCGTCAACAGCCCGCGTCCAATGGCAGACTGGTTGGTGATCAACACCAATCCCAGTTCCATCTTGCGCAGCGCCCGCAAAGCCTCCCCCGTGCCGGGGATGAGTTTCACCAGCTCCGCCTCCGCCAGGTATGGGTGCTTGACGATGATCGTTCCATCGCGATCGAGAATGACAAAGCGTCGCGGCGTCATAAACCACCGTCTTTCGCAAAAAATTCCTGCGCTGCTGCGTACGATTCCGGCGTGCCGATGTCAATAAAAGGCGCTGCGCTGCAATATCCCCCCAACCCTTCCCGCACCCACACAGGAAAAATTTCCCGTTCCAGCGAAACCGGGCGCCCGGTTGGTATTTCCAGCAGACGCTTGCGCTGCACGAGGTAAACACCGGCGTTGATCCAACCCGCCCCCCTGCTCACCCCCTTCTCCCTGAATGCACGCACGCCTCCGTCCTCCCCTGCCAGCACCTGTCCGTAACGGCTCACCTCCTCCACGCGGGTGAGCACCAGCGCCGCCGACCAGCCGTGTTGCGTATACCAGTCCCAAAAAGAGGGCAAATCCACTCCGCAATACGAATCGCCGTTCAACACCAACACCTCAGGAGAAGGCACGCCTCCAGCAGCCAGACGCAGCGCCCCACCCGTGCCTGATAATTCCGTTTCAATAGAGTAGCTGATAGCTAACGAACGGTAAGTGTTGCCAAAAGCATCCTGAATTTGCTCCGCCATGTAACCAGCGCAGACCAGTATGTTTTTCACCCCCCCAGCCTCAACCTGTTCCAGCAAATACGCCAGGAACGGTTTGCCGCACACTTCCGCCAGCGCTTTGGGGCGGTCTGCGACTACCCCGCGCAGACGCGTCCCCAACCCGCCTGCCAGAATCATCGCCGTAACGCTTTGTAACCCTCGCATTGCTTTATTTAATAGCCGGTCCCTTCGTCCAGTCGTAGCCGATGTCCACCTCGTCGTGTGCCAGGCGCCCTTCATCTGTCGCGTCATACACGCCCGAAGTAACGTAGAGGACGTGCGCCGGACCGCTCAGACAGCGATAGCCGTGCGCCACCCCCGCCGGCAGACTGTACACCTGCGCCGGTTGATTGTCTCCAATTAAAAACTCCATCGTCTGCCGATACGTTGGTGAATCGGGTCGGCAATCGTGCAGCGCCACCTTTAACACCCCGCATGCCACGTAAGTCCATTGCGTCTGCACCCGGTGGAAATGCCAGGCTTTCACCACACCCGCGTACACCAGCGAGTGGCTGAATTGCCCAAACCCTTCCCCAAAAAATTCGTCCGTAGTGCGGATCACCTCGCGAAAAAAACCGCGCTCGTCGGTGTGAGTTACCAGTTGTTTGATCACCACCCCGTCAATCATTTCGCATCCGCTAATGCAAGCCGTCTTTCCAGCGCCTTGCGCTGTGGCAACGCCATCCTCTTCAACCTGCGCCGCAGCACCGGAATGGAAAACGGATTAATGCTGCGCAGTTCGGCGGGAAAGTCCCACAAGTTCATTATTATTATCTCTTCAATCTCTCTCTCCACCTGTGATTCTATTTTTTTCACTTCCAGTTCGGCAGTCGATTTCAATGTATCAATAAACGCCGTCAGTTCCTCTGCGGGAATCTCCTCTTGCATCAAAACAAAGCCGGAAATACCCAGCGTGTTGATCGTCAACAATCGTTCGTAAGCTTCATCATCCCAGGGGTTGACCACGTCAAACTGGTGCGCCAGCAATCCTGCCAAATCTCTGGCGTACACGTCCGCTCGTTTCACAGAGCGAAGGGTATCTATTGAGTCTAGCTTGTTTACGCGCAAAAAGAAATCCAGGCCCTCCGACAACCGATGTTGGAAATAAAAACGCGCCAGGGCTTTCTCACCGTTCAAATAGAAATCCTCTCTCCCTTTGATTAGGGAAAGGATCCTATCCTGTACGGGATAGATTTCCTTCTCGTACAGCTCAATCTCCTGGCTGGCAGCTTTTCTCACACGTTCCATCTCACCCTATACTCCTAGGTGCTGAATTGGCGCAGCGCCCGCACGACCGCCTGCGCCTGCTCTTCCGTCAATTCCGGGTACATGGGCAGAGAAAGCACCTCTTTAGCGGCGCGCTCGGTTTCGGGCAGGTTTTGCGCCCCGGGCAGACGCCCCACGTAACCGGGTTGCAAATGCACCGGCACGGGATAATGCACCAGGCTGCCCACACCCTGCGTTTTAAGATATTCCTGCACGGCGTCGCGCCGCCCCGCCCGAATTACGTAAAGGTGATAAACGTGCGTGGAACCCTCCCGTTGGCGCGGTGTGATCCATTCCGTGCCTCTCAGCCCCTGCGTATAAATCTCCGCCAGGCGCGCTCGTTTGGCGTTATCCTCGTCCAGTGTGCGCAGTTTCACGCGCAACACAGCGGCTTGCAACTCGTCCAGGCGCGAGTTCCAGCCTGTGATGTGGCTCACGTACCGCTCCAGCCAACCATATTCACGCAACAAACGCGTGCGTTGCGCCAGTGCAGCGTCGTTGGTAGCAACGAAACCGCCGTCGCCGATCGCCCCCAGGTTCTTGGTGGGATAAAAAGAAAAACAACTGATGTCTCCCCACGCCCCCGCCTTGCGCCCCCGGTAAGTCGCCCCGTGCGCCTGGGCGCAATCCTCAATCAGACGTAAATTGTGCCTTGCGGCAATTTCCAACAGGGGTTGCAAATCCGCCGCGTGCCCGTAAATGTGCACAGCGATAATCGCCTTGCTGCGCGGCGTGATGGCGGCTTCCACTTTTGCCGGGTCAATCGTATAGTAAAGCGGGTCAATGTCCACCAAAACGGGCGTCGCCCCGCACAATTCAATCGCCGAAACCGTCGCCACGGCGGTGTGCGCCACCGTGATCACCTCATCCCCCGCGCCGATACCGCAAGCAGCCAAAGCCACGTGCAAGGCTTCCGTGCCGCTGCCCACACCTGCTCCGTGCTCTACACCGATGTAGGCGGCAAATTCCTCCTCAAACGCCGCCGCCTGCTCCCCCAGAATGTAGCGTCCTTTCTCCAGAACATCATGGATGGCGGTTACGATTTCCGCTTTATGACTTAAATATTGTGCTTTTGGGTCTGCGGCTGGGATCATACTTGCTCCATAATTTTCACTTCGGGTACGTAGACGATAAACCTGCCACCCTGGCGCTGAAACTCCTGCTCCTTGGCAATGATCTCCTCGCCGTGATTCCAGGCAAACAACAGGGTGTAATCCGGGTAGCGTTCCTTGAAGCGCTCGTAAGGCAGCACGGGGATGTGTACACCGGGGCTGTATTTCCCTTGCTTGCCCGGCGTGGTGTCGCTGATGAATTCAACCACATCCGCAGTGATACCGCAAAAATTAGTTACCGTCGTGCTTTTCGAGGTCGCTCCGTAAGCCGTAACGCGTTTGCCGCGCCGCTTCAGGTCTTGCAACAAGTTTACCAGTTCGTCGCGCGAGCGATACACCGCCTGGCGAAAACGCGCATACGCAGCCGGGTCTTGCAAACCCAGTTGCACCTCCTTGGCGCGCAGGGCGTGTACCGCCTCCTTTACCTGCCAGGCAGATTTGCGACTGACCACGTAACGCATCGAGCCGCCGTGCACGTTCTGCGGCAGCACGTCTACTATTTCCAAGCCATACGGGTTGAACAGATTATCCAGAGAGTGCAGCGAAAAATAAAAGACGTGTTCGTCGTAAATCTGGTCATAGGACGTCTTTTGCAGAATGTCGCCCATGTACGGCTCTTCAAAGATGAACACTCCTTTGTCATTTAGGAAGTGTAAAATGCCCTTCACCACGGAATGGATGTTGGGTAAGTGACAAATCACATTGGCACCCAAAAAAGCGTCACACTTGCCGTATTCTGCACACAGGTCTTTGCCGGTCTGCTCGTCAAAGAAGCGCACTGTCGTCTGCACTCCTTTGGCAATCGCAGCCTGCGCTACGTTGGCTGAAGGCTCTATGCCCAGGTGGCGTATGCCCGCCTGGGCAAAATGTTGCAACATAATGCCGTCGTTGCTGCCAATTTCTGCCACAAACGGATCATCGCCTGGCAGATAACTCCCCCGCACCCAGTCTGCATATTCCTTAAAATGTTGCGCCATACGCACAGAAATGGACGAAAAATAGGCATAATTCTCGTGAAATAGCTTTTCTGGCTCCACTCGTTCGGTGAGTTGGGTCATGTTACAGGTGGGACAATAACCTACCTTGAGTTCAAAGAAATATTCGTCCGCAAACTGTTCCGCGGATAAAAAACCGTTGGCAATCGGCATTTTTCCAAAGGAAAGAAACGGCTCGATGGGTTCATTACATATTAAACATTTGCTCATCTTATTCACCTTGCTAATCTCATTTTACCATATCTGCCCTGCCGCTGCGCCGCGTCGTTTCAAGCGCGCCCGGCATGGATGCGGCTTAATAAATTCAACACCTCAACTGCGTCGGGACGGTTCGCCAACTCTGCCTGCGCCGCCGCAGCCGCCTCCTCCAGCCTGCCAATTTGGAAAAGCGCCACCGCCCGCCCGTACTGCACGTTGGGCAGGTCTTTTGCCAGCAGCAAAACGTCGTTAAAGCGTCCCAGGGCAAACTCCGCCTTGCCGTTCTTCAAATATTCCATCCCCTCGCGGAACCAGGCGAGCACCGGTTCGTTGCGCACAATTTCCTGGCGCGTCATCTTCCACTGTGCATCGCTAATCGAACAAATCGGCGTCCCGCTCGCCAGGGTGCGGTTGCGCTGCGCCTCTTCCCCCGTCCAGGCTGCCTGGTAACCACCCTGGATGTGACTCCAATCGTGATTTTGATGAATGGCAAAAACCGACTGCGTGGCGTCAATCACCGGCACACCGCGCCGCAGTGGATCATACACCAGCCAGTTGTCCCAGGCGGTGCGTCCGATGGCAAAGGGGGGAATGTCCTTCCAGCAGCCGCGCTGAAAGACAAAATAATCTATCCCGGTCAAAGCGTGCATCTTCCCGTGTGCCTTTGCATAGGTTAGCAAACGCGCCTGCCAATCTGCGTCGTCAAAATCTATCGCAAAGTTGACGTCCAGGTCAAAACGCTGTCCGACCATCAAAAAAGGCGAGAACCGTTCCGCCGCCCGCTGGATGGCGGGCAAAAAATCGTCCAACAACAGAATATCGGCGTTGACGTAGACGGCTGTGCCGTCATTTGCCAGGCGCTCACCGTTCTGTAAGAGAGCGTTCACCAGCGGAGTGCCGAACTCGTTACGCGCCACCTCGCCGACGTGGCGCACACCCAGTTGGGCGGCTGTCTCTGCAATACCCTCTTCGTTGCCAAAGAGAATGATCTCCACGCGCGGCTTCAATCTCGTCCAACTGGCAATGGCGTTGCGCTGGATAAGAGCGTTGTTGCCCAGGAATGCCTTCGGCATGGCAAACAACGTAACCGACGGCGCGGCGCGGCGCAAAACCGGCGCAGCGCTTAGCGGTTTGGTCAGATCAACCCCTTTCTCGTGCGCCGTCTGGTATACCTTATGCAAGAAATAGCGCGCCAGCGGCGCAGGGCTGAAATACGTCAACGCCCGCATCACCGCTTCCTGGCGCAAGCGCTCAAACAGCACTGTGTCGCGGCTGAGCGCGCCCATTTTCTCCGCCAGTTCCTCGTCAGAGCGGTACACAGCCTGCGGGCAAATTTGCGAAACGGGATAGTCGCCCTCGTCCACTCCCGGCTGCGCCATCAACACCAGACAGCCGCTTGCGTATGCCTCCCATGGGCGCTTGGAATCCCACCACGCCCCCGGGTTGATTCCGGGGTAAATCAACGCTTTCGTGCGGTTTAGCAGGCGGTAATACTCGCGGTCCAACCCCCAGCGAAAATACGAATGTACGTTACTGCCCTTTAACTCCCTCTGGCACAGCGCTGCAATCGCCTGGGGAAAGACGACTTCCCCGCGCGCCTCGGCGTTGAAGATTTGCGCCGCCACTGCCCGCCTCTCCACCAGGTCAGCAAGGTACTGCTCGGTGTGCTCGCGGCAGGTGCCCGCGCCGCGGATGTGGGCAAAATCTATCTCGCGTTGGGCAATCGGGCGGTTTTCCGCCCACGTGGCGTATTCTCTCTGAATGCCGAAGGGAAGATAATGCACACCCTCGTCCAGAGTAGATTTCTGCGCAGCAAACACCACGTCCGGCTTGTATTCTCCATGCGCTTCCATCCATCGGAATGGCTGCATTTCTTGCAGCTTGACAATCTCCGGCAGAGCGTCAGGGTAACGCAGGCTGTTGAGCACGAGCTTGCTTTGCCAGTCCACCCCGTGCGGATTATCGTCCCCATCCAGCAACACCTTCAAATGCGGCAGCAACCCGAACGTATCGTAATACTCCCAACGCGTCCCCCAGTGCAAATCGCTCACCACAAAATCAAACCCCACTCCCCGCAGCGAAGATAGCACCCGGTTGCAAAACCAGGAGTTAATGTTGGGTTTGAATAACGTGTAAACCGTGAAACCCAGTTCCTGCAACCCTTCCAGAAGTGTGATCGTCTGGGCGTTGTAGGCTTCCGAACCGACGTATAAGACCGCTTTGAAGGCAAATTTTTCTTCTATCCCCTGGCAGCGCGCTTGCGCCTCTTCCAGCACGCCCGTAGCCAGCGTTGAAACCAGGCTCCCCGTAACCGCTGCCGTAGTGGCAGTGCCTCGCCGCAGTGAAGCTCGGCGGCGCTTGGTTTCCAGCGCCTCTTGCAAGACCTCCAGCGGTCGGCGGTAAAAGTGCTCGTACAAACGTTCCCTCTGCCAGGCGAGGATTTCTGCCTGCAAAACCGTCGAAGCCGCCACGCCTTCGTAAACCGGCTGCAAATCCTTGATCCCGTTACACAGACAAGCCGGGTGGCACACCAGGCGGTGGTAAGCCTTGTTCGCTTCTCCAAAACAAATACAGTCCAGCGAGGCAGCGTCACACAATCCTTGCCCCGCCCCCGAGATGCGCCCAATGGCAGCGTAATACTTACAGCGTGCCAGTTCGTTCAGGTAAACCCGCCCGTCCCCCCAGCGCGGCGGATTTTCCACGCCAAACGGCGTCGCCCCAAACACCTTCCAATGCAGGGGTACACCAATTTGATGTTGGAATGCTTCAGCCGCCTGCACGCACGTCTCGTCCCAAAACGCAGCCGTCGCCAGGGCGGCGATGGTGCGCCATTCCAGCCACAAACCTTCCTCCTTGGCTTGGCAGGGGAAAAGGGAACGCACCAGAGCAGGCTGACGCATATAAGGAAACGCCACCGCTCCAGGCAGGTTCTCCACCTCCCGCTCGGCGTCCAGCATGTGCGCCAGGAATAAATCGTACCGAAACAACGGCTGCTTTAACGATACAGCATAAAACCTGTCCCAATGCTCATTGACGAAATAAGCGAACAAAGTGTTCGTTTGCGGGACGGGCAGCAGCACCGGGTCAAACGAGATCACCACGTCGTAACGTTCAAAGGGAATTTCCTCCACTGGCACAATCCCAGATACGTGCTGACGCAGCGCCTCGCCGATGAAGGGGTGCACGACCGCACTGTGATAGATGTACTCCGTCTGAATGCGCTGCGGGATGATGTACCAGTCCGCCTCCAGCGCGCCGCTCATCTCCCACAAGGTGGCTTTACCGGGGAAGGCATCCAGCAGGCGCAACGGGTCGGCGGCGTCCCACGCCATGCTGCGCCAGGGACCGAAAAGGTCCCACGCTTGTTTTATAAAGGCAGTTTTTATCAACGCATCTTCCTTTGTTTGCTATTCCGCTTTTCCCAGCGCCACGCAGCGAATTTGCTTGTCTAGTTTTGCCGCCTCCAGCACGCGCCAGCAATCCACCACCGTCAGCGCTGCCGTTGGATGATGGTTCTCGATTGCCTGCTTAAATTCGGCGTTGCGCAGCGTAACCACGCACAGGCGCGCCTGTTCCAACAGGCTTTGCGGCGAGTGCACGTACTCCACCGCGCTGCCCAAAACAGCCCGCGCGCTGTCAATCGCCAGCGGATCGTACGCCACCACGCGTAAATCGCTCTTGAGCAGTTCACGGATGAGCTTGATGGCAGGCGACTCGGTAATCACCGGCGTGTTCGAGGTGAACGCTAACCCCATGATCCCCACCGAGCGGTGCCCGCCCTTGATCACCTCGCGCAGCACAATCTCCGCCAGGTGTTGGTCTTGCTGTTGGTTTATGCGCTCCACCGCCTGAATCAATTCCACCTGCACGCCGTACCGGCTGCCCAGCGTAACGTAAGCCCGCGTGTCGCGCGGGAAGCACGTCCCGCCAAAGCTCAACCCGCCCTGAAAATAATACGGGGAAATGCGCTTGTCCGCTCCAATCGCCTTGGTGATGGCGTCCACGTCCGCGCCAGGGATTTTTTCACACAGATTTGCCACCGAATTGGCAAAACTGATCTTGGTGGTGATGTAGGCGTTCAGACACACCTTGGCAATTTCCGCGCTGATCAACGACATGCGCGCTACCGCCGGTTCATTTTCACACATCTGGCGGTGCAGGGCTTCCACTTTTGCTCCCCACTGCGGCGCCGATTCTCCGATCACCACCAAATCCGGACGCTTGAAACCCTTAATCACGTTCCCCAGCGCCACAAAATCAGGGTCAAAACACACGCCAAAACCTTCGTTTAGTCTCCTGCCCGAAACCTTCTCGATCAGCGGAATAAAACTCCCCGCGATCGAACCGGGCATCACCGTGCTGCTGATGATAAAAAGATGTGCGGGCTTATCGCCCTGACGCAGCGCGCTTGCCAGAGCTTCCAGCGCCGCCTCGATGTGGCGGTTGGAAAAACTGCCATCCGGGTTGCTGGGCGTCGCCACCAGGATGATGGTCGTGTCGCTTTGTTCAATTGCATCCGCATGGCGGGTGGTGGCGTTGAGTGTTTTCCCGCCCACCCTTGCCATCAATTCGTCCAACCCGGTCTCCACGAAAGGCGCCCTGCCCTGGTTGACGGCGTCCACCACGCGCTCCTCGATATCCACCCCCAGCACAGCCATCCCGCTGTCAGCATAGCACCCCGCCAGGCACAGCCCTAGTTTTCCCAAACCGACCAGAGATATTTTTTCCGCCATGTTTACCTCCCAAGGAATATGTTGGTAATCGAATCGCGTCCGTCAACTCTCCCGGCACGTGTCCATTTCCACGTGTCCAACCCAGCCCGGATGGGGCTTGAAATTCAAGAAACGGCTGCTTTCGTCACTTAAACAAGCGCGCCAATCCTCCCGCTCGCTAAGCACCTGCACGTCGTTCAGCAAACGCACACCCAGGTCAAAACGCCTGTTTTCCAACACATATAAATACATGCGCAATTTCAACGGGTCAAAGCCCATCAGACGCGTCGCCACCAGGTCAACCGCCAGCAGATTTTCCCCGCCGATGAGCACACCCGCCGCCACAGGCTCCGGCGTTAGCGGACCGTTGTTTTCCCCGCCAACAATGCCGTCAATGATGGAAAACGCCCTGCGCTGCGGAGTCGGCTGCATCTCACCCTTGCCATCTGCAAAGGTGAACACACGGATCAAATCCGCCGCCAGGCGCCAGGCCGCGGCGGTGCCCCACCCGTTGCCCGCGTCCAGCAGACGTTTTCCCTCCCCAGCTTTAATTCCCAGCCGGCGCGTGGTGTGATTGTGAATCCAGTACACCGTGCGATGCAAATACTCCAGCCAGCGCTTGCGCGGCGCCAACAGATGGTCGTACATCCAACGCTCCAGCGCGATGATGCGTTCTCCCAGGGGCGTGAACCAGCCGTCCGGGTATTGGTCTCCCCCGCGGCTGGGCGGCGTGATGCTATAATGCACCAGGTAATTCTTGTTCGTACACATCCCCACCAAGCCTTTGACGTTCAGCGTTACCCCCACTTTCTTGTGCACCTTGAGCTTGGGGATGGAGATGACCACGTCCGCATCCATGATCGTGCGGCTCACCTCGTATTCGTGTACGTCGTCGTGATGGTGCGCAATCGTCTCGCTGCGATGATACACCGCCCCGTATAGCTTTTCCGTGTGCGCCTTGGCATACAGAGCGCTGTCCTTGCCCAGGTTGACCGTCATCACCCCCTGCGGGTCGCCGGGCAACGGCTCCAGCAGGGAGGAAAAATGCTTGCCGCGCGACCAGTAACGACGCAAATCGCGCACTTGCAGCAGTCCCCTGCCCGCCCGTGCGTAAAAATCCACCACGCTTTCCAATTGCAGCGCCGCCAGCAATTCAGAGAAATTGCAGTCGTATTGCGGCGCGTCGGCAATGATGATTTTCCCCTCCCCCTTCAAGGCGATCCAACAATAATCTGCGACTGCGCGCAACACAGACGGATGGGTAATAATTGAAAACAAGTCCTTGCCGCCTTTGTGCGCACTCAACACGAAGTTCGGCTTCAGCACCACCGTCATACCCGGCTGGATGAGAAATCCCAGCGGATTCCATTGCGGCGTCTCGAAGTGATCACCGTCCAGCCCCAGGGTAGCCAACAACCGCCGCACACCCGCGTAGGCGTGATTTGGCTTTTCCGCCAGCGCCTCCCCAAACGGGTATTCCGCGTACGCATCGGATGGGTGATAGGGTGCTTCTTGTGGATACTGCGCCTGGGTTTGAACGGCAGCGACTGTATACATATACCTCTGTCCTTTAATTAAAAGTCGTGGAATTGCAGCGCCAATTTTTGAATCAAGAAGCGGTTCTTGCCGCGCTGCGTGAGCGGGATCTCCTCCACCGCCTGCATACTTAACGCCACATCGTCGCCCAGCTTCACCAAAAGACGGAGGCGCACGTCCTCCGCCACCGCAGCGCTACAACTTTCCTTCGGAATGTAACAAAACGTAACCTTCCCCTTTTCTTCCTGGTAAAACTGAAACTGTTGGATGTGATCGAAAATGTCGTCGTGAAAATTCATCGCCGTCATGGAAATATACCTGCCCGTGCCGGTAACGATAAACTCTTGCAGCCGCCCTTCAATGCGTTCCCAAACCTGGTAGGGGCGTCCGCACTGGGGGCACTCCCAGCCCTTGAGCACGGCAATATCGCGCGTGCGGTAGCGGATGAAAGGTGTGGCGTGCATGATGAACGAAGTAGCCACAATCTCGCCCATCTGCCCCACCTCGCGCACCACCGCGCCGTCCGCCCCAATCAGCTCGGCATAGCCGTATTGCGGCAGCACGTGGTAAGTATCGGCGTATTCGCAAAAACCAGCCAAAACCGCCAGCTCGTAATGCCCATAATGACTGAAGACGCGCGCCTGAAACACCCGCCCAAGCAAGTCCTTTTGAAAGTCATACAGGTTTTCAGAGGCGCACAAAATCCCCTTCAGCGGCGGGAAGGGCTTACCCGTTTCCTCTAGCCAGCGCGCAAACATGTACCCCGCCGAAGGATAGCAGCGCAGCCACTCCGGTTTATACTCCCACGCCCGCTGACGGTAGGCTTCCATGTGCTCCTCGGTTAGATGATAAGAGGAGCAGCGTAACTCATTATATTCCGGCACAAACGTGATGCGCTCAAGCGAATCGATCGGAATGCCGCGCAGCACCATCTGCCTGTCCCCCTCCTTCCAACCCACGCGATAATATTGATAGGCTTTAGAAGCCAGTTCCTTGGGAAAAGCCTCCACGTCGCGGTACATCCCAAAAGGGATGCCCGTGCTGCCGCCCGTCGTGATGTATGTGCGCTGCGGCGTGGCAGTCGAAAAATCCTCCAGCCGATCGCGAATCATCTCCTTTTCTACGAAGGGCAGCTTTTCCAAATCCCCCATCTCCCGAATCGATGCGGGCGACACAGCCTGCCGGTCGTACATCTCGCGATATGCAGGGCAGGTTTCGTAAGCGTGTCGCACGATGCGCTTCACTTCCCGCAACTGATGTTCTGCAATCTCTGCCCGGCTCCAGGATTCCGCCTGGCGTAAAAACTCAATCCAGGCTACGTACACGGGTTTTTGCAAATCGGCGTGCACTTTCTTCCACCTCTTAATTACTCGTCTGCCTGCCTACTGCCCATCGCCAACAAAAAGGCGCACACGCTCGGCAGGGTCTTAATCTCATTCCGTTGCAGAGCGAAGGATACTTCAGCCGCAGTCAGCAGCAACACTTGCTGCTCCTCCAAGTCGCCACTGCACGGCTCTTGCAAAGGCAGCACGTTTCGTGCCATAAAATAATGCACCCTGCCGCAACCGCGGTTTCCATCCACAATAAAAGAACCCAGCCCTTCCCACTCCCCTTCCCCGTAGCCGGTTTCTTCCAGCAGCTCGCGCCGCGCCGCCAGCAGCGCATCCTCGCCCTCTTGTATATAACCAGCGGGAAAATTAAGCGCAATACCGTGCACACCATGTCGGTACTGACGTAGCATAAGCAGCTCGCCGGCTGCGTTTAACGCCACAATACTGACAAAATCGTGCGTCTGCACGGTGTAGAAATCGTCAACCAGGCTGCCGTCCGGCAAACGCAGCGTTTCCAAATACACGCGAATCCAGGGTGAGCCGTCAAACACCTCGCGGCGCTGCAATGTTTCCCACAATGCCAGACTCTGCCCCTGGGAAGTCTTCATACTTTCTATAAGTCCGCAGGTACGTTAAACAAACAAGAGCTGTCTAAAAAGTCCTCAATTTGCCTTCTTCATACCAGATATCCATAATTTCTCACGGAGAAACACCTTCTTTGCGGTATAAACAACAGCACGTCCTTCTTTTTAGACAGCCTTTGCCAACAAATGATACTATTCTTCCAGCGCTTTTTTCCACAGGCGCACCATCTGATCTGCCTCGCGCCCTTCCGCCTTTTGTCTGCCCGCACCGCCCAGTTCCTGGCGTAGCGCCGGCTCGCCAATCAGCTTACGCAGCGCAACCAGCCAATCTGCTTCGTG
This sequence comes from uncultured Anaerolineaceae bacterium, assembly GCA_964524425.1. Classification (GTDB taxonomy): domain Bacteria; phylum Chloroflexota; class Anaerolineae; order Anaerolineales; family DRKV01; genus JBAXBF01. The sequence goes on from CAZGDA010000027.1 coordinate 20,600, forward strand.
GATGGCAAACAAACCGCCAAACCCCCACTCTTGAAACGCCGGATTAGGGCTGGCAATCCAGGGGATGCGCCGAATGCCTGCTTCCAACAAAGGCAAATCCGAACGGTTTTGATTGAACTCTCCCTGCCCCAGCGGCACCAGCAAGACGTCAAAATTCGCCAGCAAATACGGGTAATCCTTCACCTGCCCAACCGGCACGTAAGTTTTGCGTTCTTCTGAGATGCCGTCAAACGCGTCGTAGAGCGCCATGTCCCCGCCAACCACCAGCATTGCTTCCGAAGATTCTTCCAACAAGCGCCGTATGCCTTCTTTCAATACGCCAACGTCTGCCCGTTGCGTGTGCGTGTTGACGACGCCCAGGTTTACGGTTTTGCGTTTCGGGGCGGGTTTATCCCACATCACGTCCGCCTGCGACCACGCAGACGGAATTACGTCCACCCGGCTGGCGTACTGGTTGTACAGCCGCGCTAGAGAAATGCTGGGAGTGGTTACAAAATCAACCTCCGCCAACAGCGCCTTCAATTCATTCGCCTCATTCGCCCCTTCTGCGGTACCGCTGATAAAATCTCTATCCAGGTCAACCATCACGCGCACGCCGCTGCGCTGTTTGGCTGCCTGCATAGCCGCCTTCGCAACCTCCATCAACCCCGCCGAAAGGTGTGGATTGGCAATTACAAAAACGTCCACCTTGTCCGCGTCTCCATCTTCCAGACGCACACCCAATTTTACGTCGTAACCTGCTTTCGAAAGCGCACGCGCCGGCGCGCTAAGTCTGGCTTCCGATGCCATCTCTGCCGGACCATAAAAAGCAACCAGCTTAACCCTGGACGGAGTCTGCGCAGCAGACGCGTCTGAGGCGGGTTTCTTGATCAAGTCTTTCAAGCTGGCAAGCTTCTTGGCGTGTTCGGGACGGGCAATGCGATCCACCGGCGCTAAATCCGGCGCAACCGGCTGCACGGGAGATTGTGGCGGTGCATACGCCACCTGCTCGGCGATCCTCTCCAAAGCCTCCACTGCCAGCGGATACCCTGGCGCCTGGCGCAGTATATTCTCGTACAAAGCCTTCGCCGAGGTAAAATCCCGTATCTCCTCATAACATTCCCCCAGCAAATACCAGGCTTCCACGTCCTTCGGGTCTGCCTGCACCACCGCGTATAAAATATTCACGCCATCCTGCGCCCGTTCCGCACTGCGTAAATACATCCACGCCAGGTTTTTCCACGCCTGGACGTTGTCCGGATCGAGAGTAATTGCCATCTGATAAGAACTCTCTGCCTCGTCCCACTGCCCCAAAATCCCTTGGATATATCCCAGGTTGTTATGCGCATCAGAGGAATCGGGCGCGAGAATAATAACCTGGCGGAAAAGAGTTAATGCCTCCTGCTTTTGCCCTAATTGCAAAGCACATTGTGCCAAACCGGTCAGAACACCCACGTCTTCCGGCTTTAATTTATGCGCTTTCGTAAGGTTTTCAAAAGCTACATCCCATTTGCCCTGTTGAGCAGCTTGATTGGCGTCTTCTACAAAATGATCATATTTCGTGGTCATACATCCATCCTTTTGTTTTGGGGTAGTTCAAACTCCTGGCATAAGAGACAAGATTCTTCCCTTTTCATTCAGCCTTTTATTGATTATACTATAAATTAGGAAACCTGTTTCACTATATATTGAATCACTTCGCAAGAATATCCAGGCGGAATTCATGAGCGCTTATCTTGCACACACGTTGAAAAATATTTCCTTGAACACAAACTTCTTTAAAGGGAGTATAATTATAATACCCTTTTAGCCAGTAATTTGCTTTATCTGGCTATGGTTTATTTGTTACTTTTTTATTATAATTTATACAAGGTGATAACCTGCAAGATAAATAAAATAAGAAAAAGAAAACAGTAGGTACGGTATCTGGAACAAGATTAGAAGGACACGGTTTGCAGCGCTCAACCATAGATCTGTTATGCTAGGGTAAAGAAGGTAATTCCATGAGACAGACGAAATCAGCCATAACCATCCACGTAGATATTTCTCCCGACAGCGTTGCATCTGCAGCACGGGCATTTCAAGCCATCCTGTTGTTACAAGAAATGGGAGAAATCCTGACCATGGAACCCACCCAAAGCCAGATCGAGACTGCCGCGCCGGTGGCGCAGCTTATCGTACAGATGGCTACCACAAAGGATATCGCAGATGTACGCTTAGCCTTGCTTTCCATCTCGGAAGTAGATAGCGTGGATATTACCCCCGCCCAAGTGGAAATAACCGCTGCCGCACCAGCGCCCGGCGCTCCTCCCGTTGATGCCAAACCCCATACCCCCGAATCCCTGGACATCCCCGCCGGGATAGAATTACACTTTGAAATTACTCCCGACGAGTTGCCCATTTTCGTAGCAGAAAATGAAGAACAAATGCAAATCCTGGATGAAGGCTTGGTCGAACTCGAACAAAGAGCCGACGACCAGGAATTGCTGCAAGCCATCTTTCGTGCCGCCCACACGTTAAAAGGTGCCGCTGGCATGATTAGCCACAAACGCATGGTTGAAATTACCCACGCCCTCGAAACAGCCTTGGACGGATTGCGTAAAGGGGAATACGAAGCCAGCCCAGAACTAATTGATCTGTGCCTCGAAGCCGTGGATACCATCCGTTCTCTGGGCAGTGAGGTCGTAAAAGGCGTATCCAGTGGCGTTTCCCTCAATGAAATTGTGCAACAGTTTGAACGCCTGCAAATGGAAGGAGCCTCCCCCGTCTCACAACCACTTGCCCAGCCCGACATACACCTGGAGCCAGCCTCCATCTCCGAAGGGCAACACAGAATGCTCATCCAAGCCGACATTTCTCAAAAAAGCGTTGCGTCAGCAGCCCGCGCCATGCAAATCATTCTCACGTTGCGCGCCTACGGGGAAATCTTGCACATGTCCCCCGATCAAAAACACATTGACCGCGCTGCGCCGGTTACCCAATTCGCCCTCCAATTCGTTTCCGAAACACCCGTAGCTGAAATCCAGACTGCGCTTGCAGATATAGAAGAAATTGACCGTTTGCAAATCAGCCTCGTTTCTGATACCGGCATCGTCAGCGAAGGGATTGCAGCAGAAGAAGCCCCGCGCACGATCCAAGCCTCCACGCAACTCACCTCCGTCTCCGCTGCGGATAAAACCGGGCGCGCTGCCCCCAAAGCTGCCGAAAAAGTCGGCGAACAAACCGTGCGCACCAGCGTCGAGCGCCTGGATAACTTAATGAACCTGGTTGGCGAGTTAATCACCGACCGTAACCGCATCTTCCAACTGCGCACTGATTTTGAAAACGACTTTCGCGGCGACGACCGTGTCGAGAACCTCTCCACCACCATCACCCACATCGGGCGCATCACCGACCAGCTACAGGCAGAAGTCATGCGCATCCGTATGCAGCCTATCTCTTCCGTCTTCAATAAATTCCCGCGTTTGATACGCGACCTGGCGCGCAAAGCCAACAAAGACATCACCCTCATCATGCGCGGTGAAGACACCGAATTAGACCGCTCGGTGATTGAAAACATCAGCGATCCTCTCATTCACCTTTTGCGCAATTCCGTAGATCACGGCATCGAAATACCGGAAGAACGTCTCGCCGCAGGCAAATCCAGAAACGGCACCATCACCTTAACCGCCCGCCACGAGCAGGGGCACATCGTTATCTCCATTGAAGATGACGGGCAAGGCATCAACGAAGAGCGCGTCAAAAGCAAAGCCGTGGAAAAAGGCTTGCTCACCCCATCCGAAGCCGCCAGCTTATCCCACGACGAAATCATAGACTTGATCTTTGCCTCCGGTCTTTCTACTGCCAGAAAAGTAACCGACATCTCCGGGCGCGGCGTGGGCATGGACATCGTGCGCAACAACATTGAACAACTCAACGGTTCCATCCTCGTAGAAACCTGGAACGGGCGCGGCACGCAATTCCAAATCATCTTGCCTCTTACCCTGGCAATCGTCCCAACCTTGCTCGTCCAAGTCGGCATCATCAAATTCGCCATCCCCCTGGTTACCGTCATCCAAACCTTACGCATTCCTGTAAAGACCATTCAGACCGTCAACCAGAGACCAGTCATCAAGCTGCGCGGAAACGTTCTGCCCCTCATGCGGCTTTCTGAAGTTTTTAATTTCCCCTCATCCCTGGAATCCCCCGAACACGAATACGTCGTTGTTGTGCGCTGGGGCAAAGCACAAATGGGTATTATTGTTGATAAACTAATCGGAGAGCAGGAACTGGTGGTCAAATCGCTCAGCTCCTTGCTTGGTGAAACGCCAGGCATCTCCAGCGCCGCCATCTTGGGCGATGGACAGGTGAGTTTAATCGTGGATATCAAAGGCTTATTCATCCTCGCCGGTCTGCACCAAAGGCATTAAACCAAATCATTGTAGTGAGTTAACCAAGGGATTTAAAGTAAGACGGAGTAAGATGGAGAAATATGAGTAATCCATACAAAAACCCACATTTCCACGATCAACTCAGACCGCTGCTGGAGGTCATGGCAGGCGAGGGAATCCAGCGCGCCATGCAAGGTCTCTCCCAGATGACCGGACAATTAATCACCGTTACCCAGCCAACCGTAACTCTCATCGCTCTATCTGAAATCTCCAACCTCTTGGGCGGTCCCGAAAACGAAGCAGTAGGTGTCTACTTACGCGCCGAAGGAGAAATGTCCGGACAAATTATGTTGATTTTCCCTTACGAAAGAGCGCTCAAGCTGGTTGATCTACTCCTCGACCAGCCCGAAGGCACTACGCAGCAGCTTGGCTCCTACGAACGCTCTGCTCTGGCAGAGGTAGGCAACCTGACCGGTTCCTTCTTCTTGAATGCAGTCGCATCTATGCTGGGTATGGAAGCTCGCCCCACTCCTCCGGCTGTCATGGTAGACATGGTCGCCGCCATTTTAGACGTCATCATCGCCACCGCCGCCGGCGTTAGCGAACACGTGCTCATGCTCAGCGCTACTTTCATCCAAGGGGATCGGGAAGCAGAAGCCAGCTTTTGGGTAATACCAGACCCCAGAGTTCTGGAAGCGTTTATGAATGAAGAAAACAAATAGAGAAATTTGCCAACAACATGAAAATGGAATTACCAATCCGCAGATGTAAAGGTGTGACTCATGTACAATAATATTGTTGTGGGCCTCGGGGAAATCAAAATAAGTAACAATCCACAGGACATCCTGGTTGCCTATGGGTTAGGCTCTTGCCTGGGAATTGCCATGTACGATCCAATAACCCACGTGGCAGGCATGCTGCACGCTGTTTTGCCTTCTTGTGAGCCAGAAACCATGCGCAGCGATTCTTGTACAAAATACGTCTGCTGTGGCATCGAAACCCTTTTAACCAAAGTTACCACTGCCGGTGCACTTCGTTATCGCCTGGTAATACGTATGGCAGGCGGAGCAAATATGTTATCTGCTACCAGCTTCTCCGACATTATGAACATCGGACAGCGCAACATCGAATCTGCACGCCTGAAGTTAAGTGAATTAAAATTCCAAATTTCCGGAGAGGAGGTAGGCGGAAACATTGGCAGAACAGTCCGCTTCTACGTCGCGGATGGTCGCATGGCAATCCGTATGATGGGAGGCAAGGAGAGAGACGTTTAACCAAATCTAAATGATCTCAGCTATTTAGGATTCAACGAACAAAATTGTGATCAAATTCTTGAAATTAAGGAGAGTGTAAATATGGCGAAAATCTTGGTTGTCGATGACGCCCAATTCCTGCGAGTACGTATTTCCAAAATGCTTCAGGCAGACGGACACGAAGTCATTGAGGCAGAAAACGGCGTTGTTGCTGTACAGCAATACAAAACCAACAAACCCGCCATCGTCTTGATGGATATAACCATGCCAGAGATGGACGGGTTGACTGCCCTCAAAGAAATTCGCGCCCACGACCCCGGCGCTAAGGTCGTCATGCTGACCGCCTTGGGGCAGGAGTCTGTCGTTCTGGAAGCAATTAAATCGGGCGCGAAAGATTTTGTCGTCAAGCCTTTCGAACGTGAACGGGTGATGCGGGCTATCAACAAACTCCTCGCCTGAGTCGCCATGAACGCTGAACACCTCCCCGCGGCAAACAGCGCGCCCGGGCAGCCGTCTATTCGTGTCTTAGTGGTGGATGATTCCGCTTTCATGCGTTTCACCATCGCCAGACACCTTGGAGAAACCCCAGGAATCACCGTAGTCGGCAGCGCTCGAGACGGCGAAGAAGCTTTGGAACTTATCCCAAAGCTGGAACCGGACGTCATTACCTTAGACATAGAAATGCCGCGTATGGACGGGCTTTCCACTTTCCGCGAAATTATGTCGCGTTTTCCCCGTCCTGTCATCATGCTCAGCAGTTTAACCAGCGAAGGCGCCCGCGAGACCATCCAGGCACTCACCTTGGGCGCCGTAGACTTTATTACCAAGCCGGAAACCAAAGCCAACATGGCTGGCATCATGAGTGAGGTCATCGCCAAAGTCAAGCGTGCCGCCCAGGCC
>CAZGDA010000028.1:0-17678 GCA_964524425.1 uncultured Anaerolineaceae bacterium
GAGCTCAAGAACGGCGGCTGCGCGCGCGTGAGGGAGGAGGGGCGGGGGGGGGGGGCAAGTGGGCAGGGGAGTTGGTAAAGGCGACTCTGTGTCTGTGGGCGCGATCTGTGGCGGCGCACCTTCGCCCGGCACTTCGATGCGTACAATTTCAGATTTAACAGCCATTTCGCTGCGTACACTAATCTCCAACGTTCCCGGCGCTTTAATCGAAAACGTCGCCCGCGCCATCCCAGCAACGGTTGGGGCGACAATTTCTTCCAATACACCGCCGCCGGCGCTGCTGAGATAAAAGTGGACCGGAGTGTTATCGGGCACTGCGTGGGCGTTGTAATCCAAGATCGTTCCAGTGCGCACGGCGATCAAATCCCCTACGGCAAATTTTTTAGCTGGCTCACCCCCAGGTACAGCCGTCAGAGGGGAAGATTGTCCTTCCGGTGTATCCCAAACCAGTGGAATCGTCTGAGAAGGATCGGGCGAGATTACGGATATCAAGTCGTAACCGGTGCCGGGTATGGAGACGGGGGGTCTTCCTGGCACAGGACGAAGTTCATTGAAAAGGATTCTGGCAGCCACTTCCAAGAATTGGGGTTCTTTGCTATACAAACCATAATAAGCGGTTACTTTTGAAATGTCTGTGGCGTCTAAATAATAGGGTGCATTGAAAGCAAACACAATTACGTTCTTGCCGCGCAAAAGATCGGGTCTTTCTGTTAAAAACCGTTTCACAGCCAGGGTGTCCATTTGATTTCTCTGACGGTTTAAAATACCCAAAACGATCCAATTTGCCTGACGTAAGTAAAACTCCAGGTCGGTTGCGCCGCGATTTTTATCCAACATCATTTTAAGTTGTTCGGAGGAAAACGAGATTAAATCCTGGCGGCGGATCTGCCCACCGGTAGTTTGTCCGTAGAGACGTACAACTGCTTGCTGCAAGGCATCTACTCCCAATTCAGTCTCATCTGCACAAGTTGAGCACTGGCGCGCTAGATAGGTATCCATTATGAATACAATTCTTTCATTAATCTGTGGTGGATTAGGCAGCAGGTTATCCAATTCGGAGGCAGAGGGGTCAATCAAAGTGGCTCCTTTTTGCGCCACGTTAAACGTTACCTGCCCGGCTTTGCCAACTTCGTCCAGCTTGCTGAGGGGCGTCAAGACGTTTTCAAGTGCAAATTTCTTGTATAGGTTGTATTTTAAAGTCAGAATTCGTAAAACGGCTTCATCCACGCGCTGGGCAAAGGCATCATCTTCGCGATATTTTTGCTCGAAGAAATTCAACGTTTGGATAATGGTAGTGAATGCGTCTGGATCATTGCTGGAAGAAAAATTTCCCAGGTATAACAAGTCATTTCCGGCAAGCAAGGCGTCGCGGGCAACCAGGCGAGCGTTAAACACTTCGCCTGTGGGGTCGTAGAAGCGGCGCACTGCCTGATTTCCCAAATCGTCGCTAATTAAAACGCCGTTATTTTTACGCCAGTTTGCCAGGGGAGGTAAGCCCATCAATTGGCTCATGGCTTGGGAATCAAAACTGACCGGGCGCGTGGTGGTGCGGATGTTACCTTGAAAGCCCTGATAACGAATGTGGGAAGCCAGTAAAGCGTCTACTGCGGCATCTGTGGTAGGAGCATTCCCGGTAATCGCCAGAAACGGTGCCAGTTCAATTTGATTTAATTGGTCAATGGATTTGCGGATGGTGGCTACTTCTTCTTCGGGAAGGCGGTCTGATCCACCGCGCCCGGGAAAGTATTTGCCTGCCACAGCCATGCGCCGTTCGCTGCCCTGATGCACACCGGTGATGAAGGCTTTTGCCATTTCGCCGACCCAAAACGGATCACCGCCGAAAGTGCGCGTTCCCAGGTCGCCTGAACCTTCAGGATTGGGGTCCTCAAGAATATCCACGGAAGGACCTAAAAGAAGATTGATACCCAGCGCCGACATCTCCTTCCCCAAAACACTTCCCACTTGTTGGGCTAAGTCTGGCTGCCAGGTTGCGCCAATTGCCATTTGATTTGGCAGGGGGGTTAAACCGTTCAGAATTTGGCTGTTAGGCGCGCCGTCGCCTTCTTGCGTGATGCCAATCAAGAGGGGAACGTAGACCGGGGTAAATATTTTCTTCCCGTTTTCGTCTAATACGTCCACCTGTGTGCCGCTCCATTCGTCCACTTGCAATTGGCGTGTTAAATCCCAGGCTGCCCTAACCGTCCCCTCTGGTCCTGAAAAATTATCGTTCTCAGCCAATAAAATCACTCCACCGATGTGATGCTGGGTAATCAATTGATAAATCTGGCTACTGGCTCCAGCGTCTGTTCCCTTAAACGTAATCAACATTAATTGTCCAACTTTTTCCTGCGGTTGCATTTGATCCAGGGTAAGGAGAGCTTGTTGGGTTATCTCACCCCTATTTTCAGGTTGCGTTAAAGTAAGGTCTGCTTGATTGCTGCCGGTGGCGCGTGGCACGTCTGGTGTGGATGTAGCAATCCGTTGCAGGGCGGGATTCATCCCGGTGGTGTCGGTCGAGGATGTTGAAATCGCTGTTTCAGGTTGTGCGCTGGCATAGTGTAATGGAGACACAAGGGTCATCAATACAAATAGTAAGAGAATCCTTCGAATGGAATACGAATATACAGTCGGAGAGCGTCTCATGCTTTTAGTGTTCATACCCCTGAACAACCTGTCGAGCGATCAAAGGATTGTTTGTAAAAAAGCCATCCACACCTGCTTGCAGGATTTGTTTTATTTGATGCACATCGTCCACCGTATACGGATGAATGCGCTGGCGGCGTTTATGCACAATCGCAACCAGACGCCTGTTTGTGGTTTCAACGTCAGGGTGAACAGCCTCGTAGCGGTTCAGAGCGTTAAAGCAACGTGAATACATCCATGCCCCAAGCAATCCTGGGGCGGCTAATGCGGCGCGAGCGGTGTCTGGTAGTAATTTATTGATTTTCGCCAGGGAACGTAAATCAAATGAGGAGATCAGGATTTGTTTCTCCACTCCAAATTCTTTAACCAATTTGGCAACCTGATTTGGCAGCTCTGGCATGCCCGTGATATCAGTTTTCAGTTCGATGTTCATAAAAAGCCTGCCGCCAAATTCCTTTAAAACTTCTCGTAAAGTAGGAATGTGTTCGCCATTGAAATCTGGTGAAAAGAAGGAGCCGGCATCCAAGCTCTTCAACGCTGCAAGGGTTAAATCACGAACCTTGCCGTGCCCGTTGGTTGTGCGATCCACTTTATCATCGTGGATGACAACCACTTCACCGCTGGCGCACAGGGTAACGTCAAATTCTATGGCGTCTGCCTGCTGTTCCAATGCCAGACGGAATGCAGCCAGGGTGTTTTCCGGCGCGTGTGCGCTTGCCCCGCGATGTGCAAAAATCGCGGGGCAAGGTAAAGTTTCGTAAGTATGTACACGCTCCATAAAATGCCCAATAACCCATTTATGTCGTTTGTAGGATTATAGCACATTGACTAGCAAATTATAAGAGACAACTGAGGCGATCCCAAGAAACGGGCTGCGCCTGCCAGGTGGAACTGGTGTGGTACCATCCATTCCTGGAGGAAGATGCACGCCTGGTGTTTTTATACATCTAGGAGGAGGCGCTGGTGTATCTGCGCAGTGCAAAACGGAAGAAAAACGACGCCGCGGTTACTAGTATTATCGCAGTCAGAACGCTTCCCGCCAGCAGATTAAGGGAGAGTTCTTGGGTTAGCGTGCGCGCTGGTATGGTCGTCATCACACCCACGGGAATAATCCAGGTTAGCACCAGGCGTAACCAGGCGGGGTAAATATCCACAGGGTAGCGCGCCAGTTGGAAAATCCCATCAAATACCCAGGCGAAAACAAACCCTGGACTCCAGAAAACGAGGGCGGTAAATGCCAGCATGATCGCGTAAAGCGCTGCGACTCCGGCGCACAGGGTTACGAGAAAGGCGAGTAAATTCGTTGCGTGGAAAACCTGCCCGGGCTGTGAAAACGCCGCTGCGACGATTATGCCTCCCAAGCCAAGATCAATCAGTGAGAATAAATGCCAATGGCGAAAGCTGACGAGAAGTTGAGTATCAACCGGGCGCAGCAAGGTGAAATCAAAATTTCCATTCCAAACTTCCTGCCCCATCCCAGCCAGTGCGTCCAGGCTGGGGGAAATCACCAGGTTTCTGAAGGCGTTTACTATTAAGTAAACACCTAACAAAGCCAATATCCCTGCAAAATTCCAACCATTCACGGTCTCTACCTGGTGGAATATGACTATCAATCCCAAAATTCCTATTCCCAAATTTAGCAAGGAATGAATCAAGCTGATGTAAAAATTTGCTCGATACGCTAGTTCTTGTTGCAAGGAACTGGCAATAAATTGCCGGATCATTCGTAAAGAATACACGTTAACCTCCTATGGCTGAATAACGGCGCAGTCCCAGCCGCCACACCAAACCAGACAGCGACGCTGCAAAGATCAACCAAAGCACCTGGCAGCAAAACCCTTGCGCCACGTCGGCGCTGTTTAACTGCCCGGTGAGCACCTCTACTGGAAAGCCAACCATGTAACGGAAAGGAAGTATTTTGGAGGCGTGCTGCAACCCATCTGGCAAAAGCGATACCGGTGCGACGACCCCCGCCAGCAGAAAAACAAGTCCATCTTGAACCGCCAGGAGTGCGTCAGCGCGGGCGGTCCAAAAAGCCAGCATAGCCAGCCAGCAACCCCACAAAAAGCGCAACCCCCAGGCAAGCAAGAGGGACAAGCTGAACAACACTATATCAGCCGTCGTTGCCTGAAAAGTGGGACGCAACACCACTGCCAGCAGAAGAGATACAGGCAGAACGAAAGCCATAAAGACCACTTTGCCGGCTACCTCTGTGGAAAGAACTTGATAGAGAGGGGCAAGCGGTCGCAGCAGCCAGGAATTTAGCATTCCGGCGCGGATCATGTCTCCCAGGGTCCAATTTGTCTGGGCGTAGGTCAACTGATTGACGAACACTAATACCAGATAATACGCTGTGAACTCGGCGCGGCTTATTCCTGCCACTTCACCATTTCCAGCAGCGGCAGACCAAACGAAGAGATAAATTAACGGTGGTATCATCCATCCGAATGCCAGGACGAAGAAGAACCCGCGATATTGCATCCAGGACGACCACGTACTTTTAATTAACGCCCAACCTCCGCGATGGTTCATAGGTTACCTTCCTGATAAATCTGGTCAATTACTGCTTCGATGGGCGGATCCTCCACAGCCAAATCTGTTACGGGCAGGTGGTTTAGTAGCATTGTCATAACCGATGGCGCCTCGCTGCGGTGCACGCGCAGCGTGATGCTACCGTTTTCCCGTCCCAAAATCTGGACGCTCGGTGGCAAGATTTCAACGTCGTTTTCAGTGATCATTTCCTCGCTGGTGATGCGAACCAGTTTAAAAGGATTTAGCCGCCCTGCTAATTCATCCAATCCGCCCTCGTATAGAATTTGCCCTTGATGAATCAGGAGGATTCGCTCGCACAAAGCCGCCACGTCTGCCATGTAATGGCTGGTGAGGATAACCGTAGCGCCGCTGCGACGGTTGTATTCGGCAATAAAAGCGCGCAGGCGTTTCTGCATGGAAACGTCCAATCCCAAGGTTGGCTCGTCCAGGAACAAGACTTGCGGGCGGTGCAGCAGACCAGCAGTGAGTTCACACTTCATGCGCTCTCCCAACGACAAGTTGCGGACAGGCTTGTTGAGCAAGTCTTCCATGTCTAGCAGCGCGACCAATTCATCCAGGGTGCGCTGGAAGTCCTGTGGAGTGAGGTGGTAAATCTCCGCCAGGACGCGAAAAGTATCCAACGGAGGAATATCCCAGATCATCTGACTTTTATTGCCTAAAACCATGCTAATGGAGCGCAGAAAGGCGGCTTGCCGTTGCCAGGGAGTAAACCCGGCAACGCGCGCTTCTCCACTGGATGGATACAACAAACCGGCGAGCATCTTCAACGTGGTGGTCTTGCCGGCTCCATTTGCGCCGATAAAACCAACCATTTCTCCTTTCTGGATGGAGAAACTAATCTCGCGTACAGCTTGCACGTCTTGGTAGGTGCGCTGTCCCAGGCTTTTCAGGGCGGCGATGAAGCCAGGCGCCCTGGTCGGCACGCGATAGGTTTTGGATAGACAATTAACGACGATTTGCGCTTCACGCATCTGCCACCCCCTGGTGCGACGGGGAGATTACGCGATAGTGCAAATGAATGCGTCCGTCCTCCTGTACTTGAGAAGAGATCAGTTCCAGACGGGTGGGTAGTTCGTCAGCGCGCAAGGGAGGTGCGTCAAAGAGAGCGGGCGTGCCGCGACCACCAATGACAGCCGGAAAGAACTGCAAGTCCACCTCGTCCACCAATCCGGCGCGCAGCAAAGCGCCATTCAGCCTGCCGCCGGCTGTAGAAACGATACAGTTTACGCCCAAAGCTGTGTGCAATTTTTCTAACACCTGGTTCAGGTCAACCTGTTCATCGCCAGCTACCAGGTAAGGTATGTTCTCGCGTTGTAAATAAGCCAGGTATTGCGGCGGGGTGGAGCGCGAGGTGAGCACTAGCAAGTGCCAGCCCTGCCATTCCTCGCCGGGGTACTCTTTATAAAGCCAGCGCACGCGCCCGCGACTGTCTGTAACTGCCAACCAGCCGCGTTGTCCCTTGCGTTCTACAATTGCGGCAGGCAGAAAGTCTTCATAGAGTGGAGAGGTTTCGCCGTTGAATGGTGGCAGCGCTTCTGGGGTAGCGGTATCCAGGGTAAGCGAGCCACTGCCTTCCAAAATCACTTGTGGATGGTAGGTGGTCATGATTTTCCGGTATACGTCCTCACCAGAGCCTGCTACGGCTTTCCAGCGCTCGTCCCCAAACAATAAGAGGGTTTCCGGCGCGAGAGTTATCCGTCCGTCTATGGACGCGACGGAATGAACAATTAGTTTCGGTTTATTCATTTTGTCCTCCAAAAATTTTATATCCATAAAAGATTATAAAACATTGGGGGACTACTGTAGGGTTTGTGAATTTCAAGCGCGTTTGGTGTTTTGTTTTATCTTCATTTCTTCCAGTTGGGAGATGATCTGGTAAGTGCGCTGCTCTTGTGCGCTGAGCGTGGAAATCCAACGGTCGGTTATATAACAGATATCTTCTTCGGGATTCGGGGTATCTAACAATTGACGTAAGCCCTGCTTTTGTCCGCTATCGAAGGCGAGCAACATGCGTAAGATAGCCATCACGCTATAGCGCGCCTGGCGTAAGGTGCGGATAACCCGCAATCTGCCTACCTCTTTTGTCCAATAAAGGCGGTAACGATTTTGGGGGTGGCGTGAGACAGTGATCAAACCATTGCGTTCCCAATCGCGCAGCACGTCGCGGCTCACGTCCAGTAAAACGGCTACCTCGCCAATTTGCATTGGTTTTATGGAAACGTTTGTTACCATACCTTGCACCCAATGTTCCAGGTAATCCGCGGCAGCTTCGGCGTGGGCGCGTTCAGCGCGAACACGCTGCTGATAGATATGCGCCCGCTCTAAGGCGTTTTCAAAATCCCCCTGAATGGCGCAATGTACCAGTTCAATTACGAGGCTCTTTCCACCTGGGTAAGGAAACTGCAACGCTGTGCGCGCCAGACGCATCTGGTCTAAATGTGCTTCTGTAAACAGGCGATACCCTGCCGGACTGCGCGGCACGGGGGCGATAAATCCCCACTCTTCGTATAAGCGCACCGTGTTAGGATGCACACCGGTTGCTTTGGCTATCTCAGACGTACGGATATACCTGCGCGGCATACGTAACTCTCTTTCCGTATAAGAACTATCAGAATTTTATCATAATCCTTGTTTGGGGATACAAGATTGAGCTTGATTTTCACTTGAAGTACGTATTCCTTATGCCTGGATTGTCTTATCTTACTGGACAATCAACTGCCTTGGATATACAATAAGGCAAGGAGCAAAAATGAAAACCTGCCAGTTTTCTGTGCGACTCGCCTGCACTTTTCTTTTTCTCGTTTATTTCACCTTCGCTTGCGAGAGCAGGGACACCAACCCTGTGCAAAGCGAGGACTTAACCGCGCAAGTTACAGCCACGATGGAAAGTGCCAGAACTCCTACCAATATTCTCCCCAGCCTGCCATCACCCACGGCAGTTACACCAGTTCAAACGAATACACCGGATAGACAGCCGACCGAAACCAGCCTAAACCCTATCCGTCCGTCGGTGCTTGCCGGTGAGTGGTATACGGCAGATGAAAACAAACTCGCCTCCAACATAGATAGTTTTCTTTCTGTTGCAGAATCGTTCGACGGTACGCCGCTGGCTCTGTTTGTTCCCAATGCAAATTATGACGCATCCGGGCACGTGATGGCTGCTGCATATCGGCAAATGGAGAATGGTCAATACGATAGCGCCATTATTCTGGTTGCCGATTACGAACTTCCTACGGCGAATCCAGTATCAATATTGAAAGAAGGCGGCTTCCAAACCCCTTTAGGGATCGTTGCTGTTGACAGTGAACTAGCAGAGATGCTGTTGGCTGCTGATGAAAATATCCATTCGGATGAAACCTCTTTTGAAAAGGAAAGCGCTATCGAAATTCAGTTGCCTTTTCTGCAGCGAGTGTGCACGCAATGTAAAATCGTCCCAGTACTGGTCGGAGTAAACGATGATGCCATTGTTGAACTGGTTTCAAAAGCAATTTTTGAGACACTTCAAACCACACAGAAGCGGGTGGTATTAATAGCAGCATCGAATTTATCGCAGAACGCAAAACAGGAAGACGCCATGCTTGTTGACAATGCTACCCTGGCTGCTATGGAAAGCGGAAATCCACAAGCGCTACGCGATGCAATTAAAAAATACACGAAATCTCGCATTCCCGACCTGGAAACCGCTATGTATGGGGAAGCGCCTGTCCTCATCGCTATGAAAACAGCCCAGGAGATGGGCGCCGACACCACAACCTTGTTATACTACGCAAATTCTGCAGATGCCCCCGACGGAGACCCCAAGCACGTCAGCGGATACGGCTCTGTAATGTTCTGGAAATATTCTGCCCCAGAGCTGGACGCGGAAAGCCGTCAGACATTGCTTATGCTGGCACGCAATGCCATCGCCCAATATTTAAAAATCAATGATACACCTGTTCCAGTTGAGAACTTAGATAAAGAAATGATGCGCAAAGCCGGCATTTTCGTTACGATTAAGAAGAAGGGCGAACTACGCGGCAGCATCGGGCATCTGTGGGCAGATCAACCTATAGCAGAGAGCGTACAGGAGATGGCAGTTGCTGCAGCCACATCTGATCCGCGTTTTCCACGGATGACGGCGGAAGAGCTGGCGCAATCGAAAATAGAAATAACCATTCTATCTCCTCTGCGCCGTGTAACAGATGTAAACACGATCCAGGTGGGTGTACACGGGCTTTACATAAAGTATAAAGGGCGCCAGAGTGTGATCTTGCCACAAACAGCCGTAGAGTTAAACTGGGGTCGTCCGCGCTTTCTGGATAGCCTGTGTACCAGGTCTGGTTTACCGGCAGGCTGCTGGAAGGATAGCTCTTCCTTATATTCTTTTACTACTTTTATGTTTGCAGAGGAATGAAAGAATATAAGAAATGCCAAAGATGCTGTTTTACGGATAAGTCTTTACGGCTAGATTTGCCTGTTTTGTTTTTTGGGGAAAGCGATTTCTTTCAGGCGTTCGTAATCCTGGGGTGTGTCCACGTCTAGCAGCATGGCAGGGTCATCCCAGGGAAGGTCCAGCACGGGGAAGCGTTTGAAGAGCGC
Source organism: uncultured Anaerolineaceae bacterium (assembly GCA_964524425.1). GTDB lineage: Bacteria > Chloroflexota > Anaerolineae > Anaerolineales > DRKV01 > JBAXBF01. Next base: position 9,775 of record CAZGDA010000028.1, read on the forward strand.
CCTGCCTCCTACGTCGCCTTGCAGGGTGAGTAGATCGGCAAACGTGCTACGCTTGAAAAGCACAGGATTGCCACGCCGCTCACCCAACCAGGGAGCGATAATTGCAGCCTGAGTCTGGTGATAACACTCCACCAGAGCGCGCAGCAAAGCTTGGGTTACTTGCGGCTGGTCTGCCAATAAGAGGATAGCTGCTTCGCTCCGGTTATCAAATTCACCAAGCCCAGAATTATTAAGCAAGGCGCGAACGCCTGCCTTGATGGATGAACTCTGCCCGCTTTGCCAGTCTGGATTATGCACAAACAACACTGGTAAATCTTGCAGGTCGTTTTGCACTTCGCGCTGGTGAGCGCCTGTAACCACTAGCAGGGGCGCCAGTTCAGCTTTTAATGCGGTTTGGCAAATACTGCGCACAAAAGACACTCCTCCCCAGTCCAATAAAAGCTTGGGAGAGCCGTACCTACGCGCTTCTCCGCCTGCCAATAATACCCCTGCGATGCCTGCCAAGGATTATCTCTCAGGCGTCAGGCAGTTTGCTTTCGTTAAAATCGCTTGCGGTACTTGTCGGCGTGTCTTGCGTTGTGGGGCTTTCTGGTTGCGGCGCGACTTTTGGCGGTTGCGCAGGAAACGGCGTCAGCATCAGATTTATCCCCTGTACGAATAAACCAAGTTGAGCCAACCCAAACCACGCCAGAAAAATGGACAAACCCCACGCCAATAGATTCAAGCCGCGTGGCGTTTTATCGCGCAGCGCTTTTAGGCGCTCACTGATATCGTTTATCATCTGTTGATATTTGACGGTTACTTCTTTGGCGCTGCTTACGCTGCCTTGAATCTGGGCGATATCTTTATGTGCGTCATCCAATTGAGCCTGGAACAGCCCCATGTCCCCTTTTACCTGTACAACGTCATCTTGCATGCCTTCAAACGTGCCTGGCAGGGGGGAAAGCTCCGTGGCTACTTTTTTCAACGCCTCGCTCAACGGCACTTCCGGGGTATACTTCGCGCCAATGAGAGGCAGAGCGGCAACCACGTTCAGGGTATCATCCACAATCTGGGCGCTTTGCGAAGCGGACTCAAACGATTTTTGCACCGACGTAAGTACGTCCGGGAGGGTTTTACCGGTCAATTCGGCGGCAGTGTCAAAGAAATGTTCCGTGCTTTCCAGCGTGGAACGAGCTGTTTGAATACTTTTATCCAAGTTGTCAATGCTCGTCGCGGCTGTATCCAAGGAAGCAGACACTGAGACGATGCCTTGTTCGCCAGCGTCCAGTGCCTCTACTAAAAAATCTACGTTTGAAAGGATTTCCTTCGTGGCTGTATCCTTCGTTCTCCACACCGTCAGCACGCCTAAAGCACAAAACAGCACGCCGGCAAGGGCGATAATAACCAGTAAAAATCCTAATATTCTAAATAGTATTGTCTTCATCACACACCTGTCCTATGATTTTACGCCATCTACCTGCACGTTTATTAACCTTCGCGCCACATTACCTGGTATAACAAGACTCTGATTAATGATTGTTAGCTCAAAATAATTGTAAAACAAATGCATAACGCGGGCTGTTTTCCATTTTAACAACCCGCACACAGAATGTCAAGCATACCGCTACAAGATGCGTTGCCTTACTTTATTGACGGTAAGAATTAGATAATGTACAATGGTGGTAAGTGGTCTAATCCTTCATACCTGTGCTATGTAAATAACAAACCGTACCAATCGCTTAACAGAAAGCAAGGGAAAACATGAAAAATAAAATTTTTGATTCTAATTTTGTTCCTTTATTCTCATATTCTGGATTACAGGACATTACTTATCCTTCACGGATGGAAGAGGACAAAAATATATTCTTTTTCAAGGGCAGTGCTTCCGGTGGAGAGACAATAGAAGCGAAACGGCGCAGGCAAAGCAGCGGACCCAGCGGAAGGGCGGAGGCGCCCTCGCAGCGGCGGGCAGAGGATGAGGAGACGCGCCCTCCTTCCGGTGGTTCGGGTGGTGTACCTTCTTTTGGCGGCGCGCCGTCTCTTGGGGGAGGGAAAAAGCTATCCGGCTGTGCCACTATTATCATTATCGTATTCATCATCGCTTATTACTTGATCTTTGGCAACCAGGGGCAGACGGGAACCCAGCAAACAGCGTCAGAAGAAGCGCCCGTGTTGTTGCAACCTACGCAAGAGCCAGAGGAAGAACTGCTTGTAGAGCCTACGCTGGCTGTTCCACAGCCTTCTGGAACGCGCCCGTCAATTTCTACTGGCGGTGCAAAAACGTGGACGGTTATGCTGTACCAGGATGCAGATGACCAAATATTGGAACAAGATATTTTATTAGACCTGAACGAAGCAGAGCGAGTCGGCTCAACAGAGCGGATAAACATCGTTGCACAACTGGACCGCTATCGCGGCGCGTACCAGGGAGACCAAAACTGGACCTCTGCGCGGCGTTATTTTGTTACCCAGGATAACGATTTGAAACGCATCCGTTCCCAAGTGATTGAGGACCTGGGTGAAGTGAACATGGCAGACTCACAAACACTGGTTGATTTCGTTACGTGGGCGATAAAAACCTACCCAGCGGATAAGTATGCCTTGATTTTATCTGACCATGGCATGGGTTGGCCTGGCGGTTGGAGCGATCAGGATTCCAAGGTAGAGAGGAGTTCAAAAATCCCACTGGTGAAAGTTGCAGGCAATCAAATGTACCTGATGGAAATTGACCAGGCTCTGGGAGAAGTTCGTAACCAGACGGGAGTGGATAAATTTGAATTTGTGGGGATGGACGCTTGTTTAATGGCAGACGTGGCGGTTTTCAGCGCGCTGGCTCCACACGCACGCTACGCAGTTGCCTCCCAGGAAACTGAACCGGGGTTAGGTTGGGCTTACACCGGATTTTTACAATCCCTTGCCAGCAACCCGGACGTATCGGGGGCTGAACTTGGCAAACAAATTGTGGAGAGTTATATAGATGAAGACCAGCGTATCGTGGACGATCAAGCCCGCGCCGAATTTCTGCGTCAGGGATCGCCGATGGGCGGTTTGTTCGGCGTTTCTGATATCGGAGCGAAGGCGCTTGCGCGGCAGGTTGAACGCGGCGTAACCCTCACCGCAGTAGATTTAAACGCCATGCCAACCATGCTGGATAGTATCAATAAACTGTCTTATGCGCTACAAACAGAAGACCAATCCAAGATCGCACGAGCGCGCACATACGCCCAGTCGTTTACCAGTGTGTTTGGGGATAACGTGCCACCTTCTTACATTGACCTGGGGAACTTTACCAGTATTCTCCTGCAAGAAGGCTCAAATGCAGAGGTGCAGAATGCAGCCAAACAGGTGCAGGGTAGTATCCGTAATTTTGTCATTGCCGAGAAACACGGCAGCGGCAAACCAGGCGCATCGGGCGTTTCGATTTATTTCCCCAATTCCAAGCTGTTCAAGTTACCCGCCACAGGTCCCGCTTCTTATACTGCCATCGCCAGACGTTTCGCCGAAGAAGCGCTTTGGGATGATTTTCTGGCTTATCATTACACCCAGCGCCCCTTTGAACCTGCCGCAGCAGAAGCCGTTCAACCGGACGAAACTTTACCCCTGCGCGCCCCCGGCAAAGGAACGATCAAGGTCTCGGCTCTCTCGCTTTCCAGCAAAAAGGCAGCCCCTGACCAGCCGATAAGTATGAGCGCCAAACTCACCGGAAAAAATATCGGATACGTGTATTTATTTGTTGGCTACATTGACCAGGCTTCCAACGCCATTATGGTTGCTGATATAGATTATCTGGAAAGCCCGGAAACGCAAGAGGTGAACGGTGTTTACTACCCGAAGTGGAGCGACAATAAATCCTTTACGTTGAAATACGAGTGGAATCCGACAGTTTTTGCCATCAGTGATGGACAACAAACCATCCCGGCAGTTCTCAATCCTGAGCGTTATGGCGCCACCAGTGCGGAGGCAGTATACACAGTGGATGGTTATTTTACTTCTGCCAGCAGCGGGGATGCACGGTTTGCCAAACTTTATTTTCGCGAAGAAAAATTGCAACAGGTGTTTGGTTTCAGTGGTGATAGCCAAACCGGTGCGCCGCACGAAATCATTCCCGAAACTGGCGATTCTTTCACCATCCTGGAAAGATGGCTGGAAGCAGACTCATCTGGTACATTACCTGAAGATTTCAAAGAAACAAAACAAAGAGGCGGAACGCTGACTTTTACGGCGGATATGTTCACGTGGAAGGAACTGTACGCTGCAGCCGGTGATTACGTGGTCGGTTTTATTGTTACTGACCTGGATGGAAATAGTAAACAAACCTATAACAAAGTAACCGTGCAATAATAAGGGCAACAGGTGATATGGGAACATTGACAAAATTATATAACGCCTTACGTTTCGTCGGTTTGCCCTCCGTGTTGCGCTCGATGCTGTATTCATCCCGGCGGGATGTATGGGAAAAGCGATACCCGCCAGGAATAGACTCTGCTACCGCGCCACTCGGCGGGTTGGAAAAAGCCGAAGTGAGTGCATGTGAGGGCTGGTTCCACTTCGCTTCACAAACGTTACACGTACATTTCCTGGATAGAGACGTTTTACGTTTCACGTGGCAAAATTCTCCCCTGCCCGTTCCTTACGCCATCGCAAAATCCGAGTGGGATGCGGTGAAGGTGGAGGGACGCTCCACTTCAGGAGGAGGATGGATTCTCTTCAGCCCGACGGTTTCCGTTGAAGTTACTGCATCCGGCGGTGTGAGAGTCCAAGATGGACACAAGCGCGTGCTTTTCCAAGCCGAACCGCCCACGTTTTGCAGCCAGTCCTGGACTCAGCCGCTTACATTTCAAGCAGACGAACACATATATGGATTGGGGGAACGCTCGGCTCCCCTCAACCGGCGCGGACGAACGTATCGCATGTGGAACGAAGATCCCGGCGGCAGCTACATAGACGGCGACGATCCGCTTTACGTCAACATTCCCGCTTTCATCGGTTTGCACAACCAGGGCAGTTACCTGGTCTTTTTTGAAAATTCCTACGAAGGGGAATACGATTTCCGCGAGAATGGGAGGGTAACTCATACAGGCGGCGCCCTGCGTTATTACCTCATTTGCGCCAATCCAGTAGAGGCGCTTCAAAAATATGTGGATCTAACCGGTAAACCGCCCCTGCCGCCGCGCTGGGCTTTAGGATATCATCAATCTCGCTGGGGATATAAAACCGAACAAGACATTCGTGAATTGCTAAAATCGTTTCAGCAGCACAACTTACCAATTTCAGCAGTGCATCTTGATATTGACTACATGGATGGTTACCGGCTTTTCACTGTGGACAAGACGCGTTTTCCAGACTTGCACAGGCTGACTCAAGATTTGGCAAAGGATGACGTGCACCTCGTGCCTATTATTGACGCAGGTATCAAGGTTGACCCGCACTATGCGCTGTTCAACGATGGAAAAGCAAAGAACGTCTATTGTAAGCTGCCGGATGGGAAAACCGCTCACGCGCCGGTTTGGCCGGGTTGGTGCGCCTTTCCAGATTTCACCAGCCCTTCGGCGCGCCAATGGTGGGGTGATCAATATCAAGTGCTGCTCGATATGGAAGTCTCTGGCATCTGGCATGACATGAACGAACCAGCCGCGTTTTCCTCCTGGGGTAAGCCGAGCCTGCCTGCCTGTGTCCGCCACGATATGGATGGGCGAGGCGGAGATCACCGCCAGGCGCATAACCTGTATGGTTTGCTGGTGAACCGGGCGGCTTTTGAAGGAATGCGCCGTTTGCGCCCTGAAAAACGTCCCTGGATGGTAACCCGTTCCGGCTGGGCGGGGATTGGTCGTTACGCCTGGAAGTGGACGGGAGACGTTAACGGTACGTGGCAAATGCTGCGCCGCACTGTATCTATTCTGCTTGGTTTAAGCCTCTCTGGAGTTTATTTCACCGGCTCGGATATTGGCGGATTCAGTGCCCACCCATCGCCGGAACTCTACACGCGTTGGTTTCAAATGGCGGCTTTCACTCCTTTCTTCCGTACGCATTCCGCCACAGGATTGCCGCGGCGCGAGCCCTGGCAATTTGACGAGCGCGTGTTGAACGCTACCCGTGCTGCGCTGGAGTTGCGCTACCGCCTTCTGCCATATTTTTACACCGCGGCGTGGCAAGCCGCAGAGCACGCCTTGCCCCTCGTCCGTCCGTTGTTTTTTGAGGATGCGGATAATCAGGCATTGTGGGACGTTGATGATGCTTTCCTGTTGGGAGATTCGTTGCTGGTAGCCCCTATCCTGGATGAAGGTGCACAACGGCGTTGTGTTCCGCTGCCAGGTGGAGCATGGTACGAATTGCATGACGACACATTGCATGGCGGTGGGCAGTCTGTTGAGGTGGATGCGTCCCTGGAGTACATTCCCGTGTTTGTGAAGGCTGGGGCAGTTATTCCGATGGATGTGGAAGGCGCGTTGCACCTGCATCTGTACGCCGCGGTGGAGGCACCGCAGTCCACAGATTTTGTTTCGTATCTCTATTCCGACAGCGGCGATGGTTATGCCGGGCATCGTGTGGACGAAATATGTTTGACCAGGGAGGCAGACGCGCTAGAATTAGGCTGGCAAAGTCAGGGGGATTATCCCTGGCAATACACAGGCATTGAAATTCATTTGCACGGGTTTCAAGCGCAGCAAGCTTTCGTTGATGGTAAAACTATTCCTTTCATTGGAAACAGCTTTTCTCTACCTGCGCCGTTCCAAACTGCGCGTTTTACTTAACAATGGTTAAGTCAGGTTTCTGGAACTGTTATACCAGCCTTTTTTATTTAATTGAAAACCCCTTCTTTGTGTAAGCAAAGAAGGGGTTTATGGTATTCCTCAGTTCAGAAGATTATTTATCGGGAACTGTGGGTTTGTCGTTGTCCAGTTCGGGGAAGCCGGCGACTGGCTCAGTCCACAGCTTGCCGTCCAGGTAGTCTTGCAGGTTGTCGGGGGTTACGACCACCGAGGGGGTGAGGGTGATCTCGGGCACTTCTTCGCCCGCCAGGACTTTCTTCATCGTGTCAACCACGGTAACGCCCATGCGGAACGGGTCAACGCCCAAGGTGGCGCTGAACTTGCCTTCCTTGAGCAGGTCAAGGGTGGGCTGGTTGCCGTCAATGCCAACAGCGAAGAAGTCTTTGTTGATGGTGAGACCCAACTGCTCCGCAGCGAGGGCAGCGCCGATCGCCATTTCGTCGCTGTTGCCGTAGAACACGTCAATGTCGGGGGTCTTTTGCAGGGCGATCGTAGCGACTTCGGAACCCTTCGTGCGCAGCCATTCACCGGTCTGCTCGCCGACAACTTCCACGTTCGGGCAGTTCTTCGCCAAGCCGGCTTTGAAGCCGCCGGTGCGGCGATGGCTGAAGATGGAATCAATGCCGAGGAGGATGAAAATCTTGCCCTTCGTCTCGGCAGGCGTGGAATTATATTTCTTCGCCAGGAGTTCGCAGGTGTAAGCAGCCAGTTTCTCTGCGCCGCCCCACTGGTCGTAGCCGATGTAAGAAGTAACCTTGCCCTCAGAGAAGGGGGTGATGAAGTTGTGCGCCAGGATGGGGACGTTCTTCTCGTTGGCGGCTTTCACTGCGGTTACAGCAGAGTCGGTGCCAATGGGGTTGATGGACATGACTTTGACGCCTTTTTCGAGCAATTGCTGCACGGTGGTTACGAAGGCGGCAAAGTCACCCTCGCTGGCTGGCGCCTGGACGTCCAGTTTCCAACCCATTTTTCCGGTCTGGTCGGTTGCGCCGTCCACCATAGCTACGTGGAAGGGGCTGGTCAAGGCGGGGGGTACGAAGCCAACGTAGTAGGATTCGCCAGATTCCGCAGCAGGTTTCTCGCCCTCATCGGGGACGGTGGGTTTGTCGTTGTCCAGTTCGGGGAAGCCGGCGACTGGCTCAGTCCACAGCT
>CAZGDA010000028.1:17778-27079 GCA_964524425.1 uncultured Anaerolineaceae bacterium
ATTGCTGCACGGTGGTTACGAAGGCGGCAAAGTCACCCTCGCTGGCTGGCGCCTGCACGTCTAACGTCCATTTCAGTTCCTTGGAACGGGCGTTTGCACCGTCAACCATAGCCACGTGGAAGGGGCTGGTCAAGGCGGGGGGTACGAAGCCAGCGTACACGCCTTCAGCAGCAGGCGCTTCAGCCGGTTTTTCCTCTTTTGGGGCTTCCGCAGCTGGTTTTTCAGCCTTGGGAGCCTCTGCTTGAGGGGCGGGAGCCGGTGCGCAAGCAGCGGCTAACATTCCCACGATCACAAATAAAGATAGGATGGTAAACAGCCGTTTGTGAAACATATCTTCTCCTTTATATAAATATAAATTAACTAGTTGGACAAGCCTCGTCCTACCCTGGCTTACACCAGGTTAAAACACACACAAAATTTACCCAGCGCGCGGGCGGCGGCGGTGCAGCCAGGTGATTTCCCCGCGGCGGATAACGTCTAATGCCACTGCAAGCACGATGATCGCGCCGATGACGATTTCCTTTGCCGTAGAAGGCACGGACAGATAAACAAGCCCCGCCTCCACAACCCGTAAAATAAACACGCCGATTAACGTACCCCACACGCCGCCAATCCCACCGGAAAGGGCGGTTCCGCCGATGACTACTGCGGCGACCGTGGTAAGGGTCATGTTCGTGCCGTTTTGATAAGCGCCAGATTGTAAACGACCCATAACCAGGATGCCGGCAATGGCTGCTAAAAGCCCGCTAATGCCGTAAATGATGATTTTCATACGGTCAACGTTGATGCCGGATAATTTCGCGGCAGTTTCGTTTCCGCCCAAGGCGTAGGTGTAGCGTCCCAGTTTTGTATGAGCGAGTACAAACCATACGATAAAGTAGATAATCAGAGCAATAACAAACGGCATGGGGATTTTCAGACCGGCTACGTTGATCACACCCGTCAGGAAGCTGAGCAAGGCGTCTTTCTGGATGTTGATGCCAGCGCCACGCGTCCAAACCAGCGCCACACCCAACAGCATACTGCGAAAACCGAGGGTAACAATGAGCGGATTCATGCGCATTTTTGTAATGAGCACACCTTGAATGCAACCGATGATCAGTCCGAGTGCCAGGGCAATGAGAATTGCCCAGCCGGAAGCGATGCCAAAAGCGATCTGTCCTCCGGCGACGTTCGTACCGGCGATGAGAATTGCTGCGACGACGCCACTAAAAGAAACCATCGCTTCTACGGAAAGGTCAATTCCACCGGTGAGAATGACGAAAGTCTGCCCGGCAGCCGCTACGCCAATGGCGGCAGCTTCCAATCCAAGCAGCAACAAACTGGTGGGAGTACGAAACGATGGAGATGCGATCCATAAGATTACTCCCATTGCCAGCAGGACGGCGAGCGGACCGGTATTGGCTAAAAACGCGCCGACGAGATTTCCAGCTCGATTCACATTTGTAGTTGTCTTAGCTTCGTTGGTCATGGATAATTTCACCTTTTCACTAATAGATTTAATCAGATAACTTAGCTGAACCGACCGCGTATTCCATTATCTTTTCTTCGGTTACTTCCGCGCGGCTCAATTCACCCTTGATGCGCCCACCACCCATTACAAGGATACGGTCACTCATTCCCAGTATCTCGGGCAATTCCGAACTGACCATGATGATGGCAACGCCCTGGCGTGCCAGCTGGTTCATCATCTTGTAAATTTCAATTTTCGCTCCCACGTCAATCCCACGCGTGGGTTCGTCGAAGATCAAAATCTTAGGCTCAATCGCCAGCCACTTGCTCAGGACGACTTTTTGCTGCGTACCGCCGGAAAGGTTGATCGCCAACTGGTTTTGGCTGGAGGCTTTGATCGCCAGGTAATCAATAAAACGCTGCGTTAACGTCACTTCTTTGCGGCGGCTGGTAACCATGCCGCGTGTCAGGCGTTCCAAAATTGCCATGACGATGTTATCGCGCACGGACATGTGTAAAAACAAGCCTTGCGTTTTTCTGTCCTCGGTGAGCAGCCCCATTCCATAATGGACGGCGTCTTGCGGGCTGTGGATAACAACTTCCTTGCCGTTGATAAAAAATTTGCCGTCGTCAATTGGGTCGGCGCCAAAGATTGCCCGCACCAATTCCGTACGCCCGGCGCCAACCAAACCTGCCAAGCCGAGGACCTCACCGCCATACGCCGAAAAACTAATGTTTTGCAGACGGTCTCCCAAGCACAGGTTTTCCACGCGTAATAATTCCTGCCCGCGCGGGGCGTCTTCCTTGGGGAATTTTTCTGCCAGGTCGCGCCCTACCATTAAGTGGATCAGGCTGTCCACGTCCAGGTTGGTGGATTCACGTGTGGCGATCAGACGTCCGTCGCGCAAGACGGTGATACGGTCGCTCAGGTCGAACGCTTCTTCGAGGTGGTGGCTGATATAAATAACCGAGACGCCTTGTTGTTTGAGTTCGCGTACGATGGCGAATAAGTCTTTGATCTCGCGGATGGAAAGCGAGGAAGTTGGCTCGTCCATGATGATGAGATCGGCTTTGTGGTGCAGCGCCTTGGCAACCTCGACCATCTGTTGTTCCCCAACGCCCAGTTTACGGATTTCGGTTTTGGGGTCAATGTCCAGGTGCAGCTTTGCCAGCAGTTCTTTGGCGCGGCGGTGCATTTCAGACCAGTTGAGGGAAAGGCCGCGCGTGATTTCATCTCCCAGAAATATATTTTCTGTAACGGAGAGATAAGGCACCTGGTTTAGTTCCTGGTATATGGTAGCGATACCCGATTCTTGCGCCTGACGCGGATTGGTGAAATCTACGGGTTTCCCCTGAAAAATCACCTCCCCTTCGTCTCGGGTGTATACGCCCGCAATAATTTTCATTAATGTAGATTTTCCTGCACCGTTTTCCCCCACAAGCGCATGCACCTCGCCCTTGCGTACATTAAAATCAACGTTAGACAAAGCCAGTACTCCTGGAAATTCCTTCGTGATGGAGCGCATTTCTAGAAGGACTGGCTGCGAAATATCTGTTTGTGTCGAATTTGAGGTTATTTCAGCAGACATAAATTGACTATACCTTTCACCCAGAAATTATAAAAGCTCTTGATACCGGTTCCTGATGTACTGAAATAATTATATCATAGGTTATGTTCATCGGAACGATTCAATTGCTTTCCTATCCGTCAAGTTAGTTTTTGGAACTAGCACAGATGCACGGGAGTGAATCTCCTAGTGATGAGATAATACGCTGAATGATACAAAGAAGTCAATGAAGTTTTTCTTGAATATGGTATTATTATTTTGTTACTTCCTAGATGTGTGATTTGGGTATAAGAGTATGGTGAATTATTTCTGATAACCGTTAATTTTTTTTTCCTCTGTGACGTACAGTTCGTTATGGAATACTGGAGAGTTTGGCTAACGGTGAACCTGGGAGGAAGGTAGCGGTTGAAAGTGTTATAATGTGGGGTGTTGACGGAAACAGGATATGAGAGAAAAAGGGAACATATCTTACGTGCAGCGCTGGCTGCTGGCGGTGCGCCCGAGAACGCTACCCGCCGCCGTGGCACCGGTGCTGGTGGGCGCCGGTGTGGCGTTTCATGCCGCACCCGTGCGCTGGCTGCCCGTGCTGGCGGCTTTGTTCGCGGCGGTGATGATTCAAATTGGTACGAACCTGGTTAATGACGTGGTGGATTACCTGCGCGGCACGGATGACGCCCAACGCCTGGGACCCCTGCGCGTGACACAGGCGGGGCTGCTCACGCCCAAACAGGTGTGGGCGGGCGTGGGTGTGTCGTTTGGTCTGGCGGCTTTGGCGGGATTGTACCTCTCCATCGTGGGCGGTTTACCCATCTTGCTGCTGGGAATCGTGTGCATCCTGGCTGGTTTCGCCTACAGCGCCGGACCGTTCCCGCTCTCCCATAATGGGCTGGGCGACCTGTTCACCATGCTGTGCTTTGGCTTCGGCGGAGTGTGCGGGACGGCGTACCTGGCGGCTGGTTTCTTACCTGCCTCTGCCTGGGCGAGTGGGTTGGGCGTGGGCGCGTTGGTTACGGCGATCCTGATCGTCAACAACATCCGCGACGTCGAGAGCGACCGGCGCGCTGGCAGGCATAACATTCCGATCTGGTTTGGAAGGCGCGGCGGAGAAATTGAATTTGCTGTGATGCTGGGAATGGCGTTTCTCGTTCCCGTCATTCTCGTCGGCGCGAATCACACAACGCCGTGGGTGTTTACCGGCTGGCTGGCGCTGCCGGCGGCACTGCGCTTGTTCCGAAACCTATGCGCCACGGAAATCGGGCCTGCTTTTAACCAGTTATTGGCGGCGACGGCGCAGTTGACGCTACATTACTCTGTGTTGCTGACATTTGGATTCGTGGTCGGAACGTTGTTCGGAGGATAAAATGGATGCATTTCTCGAACCACCGCAGAGGATCCCTTTTTACTTGCGGATTGGGATTTGGATCTCCAGGAAGATTACCGGCAAGGAAATGCTTCCGGCGAAGTTACTGGCGTGGTATCCCAGGGCAGCGATAGGATCAGGCGTGTTGGAAGCGTTGGCGGCGCATCCGGAAGCAGACCTGGACGAACGCATGCTAAAGTTAGTGCGCATCCAGGCTTCCTTCGCAGCTGCCTGCCCGTTTTGTATTGATATGAATTCCTTCCGCTATGAAGACTGTCGCATTGGTAAAGTAGAAATCGAGGCGCTTCAGGGGTTGCGCGACGTGGAGCAGATGGGGAGTTTTTCTGAAAGGGAAAAGCTGGCATTGCAGTACACCAAACTAATTACACAGACACCCTTACAATTCCCTGCCGCCTTTATCACCCGTTTGAAAGAGCACTTCGACGAGCGTGAAATCGTGATTTTGGCAAGCACGGCTGCCCAAGTCAATTTTTGGGCGCGATTGATTCAAGCGTTGGGTGTCCCCCCGGCTGGTTTTTCCAACCAGTGTGAAATCCCCAACCCTATTCGGCAATAGAGAATTATTTTTCCCCCCAGTGAATGGCGATGGTGGCGAACATGCGCCGCGTAAAACCAACCGCGGTAAACCCGGCGCGGCGGATGCGGCTGGCTAAATCTTCGGCGGAGAGGAATTGGCGCGTTGATTCGGGCAGGTAGTGGTAGGCGGCTGAATCTCCGGCGATGAACTTACCTAAGAGGGGAATAATCCAGCGCAACTGGATTTGCACGATGGGGTAGAATACATTGCGGGTTGGGCGAGTGGTATCCAGCGCGGCTATTTTACCCCCTGGGGCGACGACGCGATACTGCTCGGCTAAAGCCTGTTCCAGGCTGGGAACGTTGCGCAACAGAAAACCGGAGATGACCCCGGCGAAGGCATCGGCGGCGAAGGGCAGGTGCTGGGCGTCTGCAATTACCCAGGCGACCTGTTCTGCGCCGGCGCGCTGCCTGCCCACCTGGATCATTTCGCCGGTCAAGTCGCAGGCGACGACGAACGCATCGGTGTGTTTGTGCCTGATTGCGATGGCGATGTCTCCCGTGCCTGCCCCGACGTCCAGAATGCGGCTGGAGGGAGAGACTTGCAGGCGGCGGATGGCTTCTGTGCGCCAACGCCGGTCCTGTCCCAGGGTCATCAGGCGGTTGAGCAGGTCGTAGCGACTGGCGATGCGGGCGAATATGCTGCGCACGTATTGGGAATGTTCTTTCTCTGCGATCTGGTTCAAGGTCAACTCTCCCCGGGTTTAACTGACGAACTGCCAGGGGCACAGGCGGCGGTGCAAGCCGTCGGTGGTGAAATACAAGCCCAAGCCCAACAAGCTCATGGCTAGGATGCCGGCGTACATTTTGGGGTAATCAAACAAGGTGCTGCCGTTGATGTAGATATAATACCCCAAGCCGTGCTGGGTGGCAATTAACTCCACCACGTACAGGGCGGCGACAGCCGTACCAATGGACTGGCGCAAAGCGGTGAGGATAGCAGGCAGGCTGGCGGGCATGTACACGTATAAAAACAGGGCGCGCCTGCCCGCCCCCAGGCTGCGCACGGAGTAGATCAATTCCTGGCGGATGCTGGCAGCCTGATCGCGCACCAGGACGAGGATTTGGAAGAATAAGATCAGGAAGATGATCACGATCTTGGAAAGGTCGTTGATGCCCAGGAAGAGCATCACCACCGGCGCGAAGACGATTTTCGGTACCGGATAAACCAGGTAGATGACCGGTGAAAAAATCTGTTCCAGGCGTTTCGACTGCCCTAATCCCAGCCCAATCGGCACTGCCAGAAGGATGGAAAGCGTGGTGGAAGCGAGCACGCGCCACAGGCTGGCTAGGAAATTCACTCCCAGGTCGCCCGGCATTTCGCGGCAGAATTCGATCAAGACCGCCAGAGGAGGGGGCAAAATAGGCTGATTGACCAACCAGGCTAACACTTGCCAGAGTACGAGCAACCCCAGCGAGGCAAACAGGAGGTGAGAACGTCTCATACTGCTGCCTCCAATTCACACCGCAGCAAGTTGCATATTTCGGGGTTGGCTGTGGCAGACGAGATGGATGCTGCATCCGCGGCGGGATTATCGAACAGACGCGCCCGCTGGTGCGGCGGGCGGGCGAGGACGAGGATTTTCCTGCCCAGCATGGCGGCTTCTTCTACTGAGTGAGTTACGATGATCATGGTCATGCCTCTTTCCACGGCGAGGTGCAGGACGAATTCGCGCAGGGCAGCGCGCGTGGACGTATCCAGGGACGCAAACGGCTCGTCCATCAATAGCAGGTCAGGATTGAGGGCGAGGGTGCGCGCAATGGCGACGCGCTGGCGCTGCCCGCCAGATAACTGGGCGGGGAATTGCTGGGCTGTCTCGCGCAAGCCCACCCGTTCCAGCCAGGTGTGCGCCTGCGCCTCGATTTCGGAAACGGTCTCGTTCAGCGGTGCGTGAACGCCGTCTGGTCCGTAGAAGCGGCGGATGCGCAACCCCAGGGTGATGTTGTCGCGCACGCTTGCCCAGGGCAGCAAGCCGTAATCTTGCAAGATCAATCCGGTGGCGGGACGGGGTTTTGCCCAGGCGCGCCCATCTATCAACACTTTTCCGCTGCACGGCAAACGCAGGGCAGCCAGCAAGTATAACAACGTGCTTTTACCGCAGCCGGACGGTCCCAGGATCGCCCAGCGTTCGCCGGTTTGCACCTGCCAATCAAACCCGTCAAAGAGAAGCGGCTGGCGCGGGTAGTGAAATCCGACACCGCGGAGTTCGATCATCATCGTCGTTCACGCATTTGCCCGGGCGCTCACTTTGGCAGGAAGGAGGCATCAACCATGTCGACGTAGTTCACGTCTTTTTCAATCAGCCCCTTGGCTTTGACCCACGCCTGGGCGTCGTCGAATTGTGCCTGGCTGGGAACGGAAGCGAGAGGGTAATCCGGTATCACGTAACTGCCCAGAAGCGGCGGAGGTACGAGTTTGCGTTCGGTGAGTAAACCGCTCCACTTGTGCTTGTCGGCGTTGATGGCGCGCACGGCATCTTCTACGGCGGCGAGGAATTTACGCACCTCTTGGGGATGTCCTTTAACGGTCTGGGCTTTGAACGACCACACACTGTGACTGATTTCCGGGTAGGAGGTGTCGTCAATGACGTTGACAGCGCCTTTCTGAATGGCTAACGAGGCGGTGGGGTCGGGCAGGTTGGCGGCTTTCAATTCACCCCCTTCCAGCAGCGCCATCCGGTCAGGGATTTTCGGGACGTTGATTTTCTGCACGTCCGCAGCAGCAAGACCGGCTTTTTCCAGTATACGGTCGGTGGTGTATTCAATGACGGTGGCTTCCGAGATGCCGATGGGAACGCCGCGCAGGTCATTCACGCTGGTGATGCCGCTGTCTTTGGCAGCCAGGATGCGAAACAGGGGGTCTTTTGCGGAGGCAGTGCGGGCGAAGCGCAGCATGACGATTTTTACTTCGCTGCGGTTGTACATGATGGTGGAGACGACTTCGTTGAGCATACCGTCAATCTGCCCGGCTTGCATGAGCTGGTCGCGCTCCGGCGCCGAGGCGATGGGGACGAGTTCGACGGTGACGCCGTGCTGTTTGAAATACCCTTCCGATTGCGCCACGTAGAGGGGCAGCGAATCGAGGATGGGCAGGACGGCGATTTTCAATACAACCGGCTGGGCGGGCGCTGCGCAGGAAGCCAGGCAGAAGGAGGCAAGCAACAACAAGCTGAGAATCGCGTTAACAGGTATTCGTTTCATAAGTATTCACCTTCCCTTTGTGAATTAGTTCGTAACACTGCAATGGAGTATATTGCAGGCGGGTTCGTTTGTCAATGAATATCCCTATGGTTTGGGGGTTGCGATAAGGGTGATGTTAGCCGGCGGTGTTGCCGCCGTCCACAAGCAAGGTCGCCCCGGTAACGTAAGAGGCTTCGTCGCTGACGAGGAAGAGCACGGCGCGGGCGATTTCCTCGGGGCGGGCGACTCGACCGATGGGCAGGCTGGCGCCCATCCTGCGCAACTCGTCGTCAATTTCAACGGCGCCCGTGCCGTTGAAATAGCCATCCCGTACCCAGCGCTCGACGAAGGTGTCGCCGGGGCAGACGGCGTTGACGCGAATGCCGTCGCCGATCAGGTCGAGCGCCATGGCACGTGTCATCTGCACAACCGCGCCTTTCGTGGCGCAATAGGCGACGGCGTCCCTGGCGCCTACAACGCCCCAATCTGAGGCGTTGTTGACGATGACGCCCGCTCCCTGGCGGCGCATGATGGGGGCGCACAGGCGGCTCATGCGCCACACGGCAGTTACGTTCAGGTCGAAGGTGTATGCCCAGTCCTTTTCCGAGATGCTCTCGGCATTACCCAGGGTTACGACGCCGGCGTTGTTGAAGAGCACGTCCAGCCTGCCGAATGCCTGTACGGTCTGTTCCACGCAGCGGCGGCAGTCCTCCGGGGAGGTGTGGTCGGCGGGGATGAATGCGGCGCGTCCGCCAGCCTGCTGGATTTCGGCGACGACCGCCGCGCCCAGTTCCGCACGCCTGCCGCTGATGGCGACGGCGGCACCCTGGGCGGCGAACAGTTGCGCCGTCGCCTTGCCGATGCCGGAGGTGCCACCGGTGATGAGCGCCACGCGCCCATCCAGGCGTTTAGGCGCAGCGTCCCAGCCGCCCTGGTGCAGCAAGGCGTTAGCCAGGGCGTGCCTTTCGGCGGGGTTCAGGTCTTGGACCAGGTTGAGGAGTTCTCGTTCGTTTCGCATGGGTTTCCTCGGTGGAATTTTATGAGAGTATAACACAGGCGGGGATAATTTCCGGAGAGTTTTTTTACCTCGGTTTTATTGTATAATATTTATATAATAGCCAATATATTCATTGGATATTATAAG
>CAZGDA010000029.1:0-25324 GCA_964524425.1 uncultured Anaerolineaceae bacterium
TGGGGCGGGCTAGTTGGGTGGGTGAGCGCACCGAGGGCAAGGTTGACCCCGGCTGCGCGGTGTGTGTAGCGGTGCTGAATGCACTGGTAGAAATGTAAAGGAAAACGAACATGAGTACTCTATCTGATTTACAAGCCAAAAATCCCCAATTAAACGTCCTGCCTGTCAGCGATGCAGCCTTTGCCCGTTATGGCAAAGTGCTCTCCGGCATCCAGGCAGATAAAGCCATCGCCGCGGCGCGGCAGATGTGGAAGGTCGCCGACGGCGTGGACTACGCCGTTTCGGTGCCCGAGTTTGAAGCCGATGTGCAATTGGTGCAATACCTGTCGCAGCGTATGTACGGCGGTATGCCCATTGAAATTGGTTGGGTGTTCGGACGCAACAACGCCCTCAACGGATTGGAATACCACCAGGGCAGCGAAGTGATCTTCGTTCTAGAAGACGTGGTGCTGCTGGTCGCCCTGGCAAACGAAATCACCTGGGAGCCGGACGCCTACCTGGACACCAAAAAGGTCAAGGCGTTTTATGCCCCCAAGGGCAGCGTAGTGGAAATGCCTTCGTGGTGCATGCACTTCGTGCCGGTTAACGTCAGCAAGCAGACCGGCTTTTGCAACCTGTTCGTGCTGCCGCGCGGCACCGGCACCGCCCTAGATTTCACCCCGCCCGCCAGCCCGGAGGGGAAAATATTAGGCGCCAAGAACATGTGGCTGCTTTCTCACCCCGATGCAGCCGGAGAAGGAAAACACGCCGGTTTGCGTGGCGAAAACATCTTCGTCAACCAGTTAGATTGAACCCCGGCAGGTCATTTCGTCATAATAAACCTTCCGCAGACGGTCAGCGCTGTGGAAGGTTTTTTATTCTGGTAGAATGAATTATTAGACATTTTGATCTGTTTGTTCCTGGATTCAGGCTTATGCGTGCCGGGAATCCTCCCCGCATGCCTAAACACCCGGCACGCTTACCCGCTTGATGATGATTTCGACTGGCTTAGCAGGCGCCCGTTTTTCAAACGTATACAGATTGATGTGCACTTTCAGCGGCTGTTGCGGGAGCATATCTGTTGGGTTGCCTGGTTTAAACAAGAAATCACCAAACTGCACGTTGCCGTCAAAACTGCCGAATTTGACGTATTTTGGATTCCATTCGAAGCGATGTACAGACCTATTTCCTGCCTCATAAGAGAAATTTGGAAACGTAAAGGAAGTAGGGGGAGCACTGAAAAAACTGGGGTAGACAGTATAGTTACCTACGTCATTTTCAGCACCTCCCCAGCGACTGAATTCGATGTCTATTTCGTTTGTTCCATCATGTTGGTAGGAAAGGTAATTGAACATCCCGAAAACGACGTTTTTATCCAGTTCCAATAGCGAGCGGGTGGAACCAGTTGTAATGACTTCAAATTCATACGTGCCAAATCCGAAAGGCTTAACGGATTCGCTCTCCACGCCCGTCCAGTGATTATTTGCATCCTTAGAGAGGTATAAATGCAATTCTTCCCGGCTGCCGCTGCCCGCCACCCATACGTTATTTTTGCCTCCCCAGGTCTCACAATGCCTTGAAGACCCGGCAACGATCTTCCAATCTATGTTG
This sequence comes from uncultured Anaerolineaceae bacterium, assembly GCA_964524425.1. Taxonomy (GTDB): domain Bacteria; phylum Chloroflexota; class Anaerolineae; order Anaerolineales; family DRKV01; genus JBAXBF01. The sequence goes on from CAZGDA010000029.1 coordinate 1,591, forward strand.
GAAAACCGAAATGTGTTTTCCTGGGCGTATCCACCTTCCGCTTTCACTTGAAAAGGGGGATAAGGAGTAAGCAGAATTAAAAGAGCGCAGGCAATTACACAGAATGATGTCAGGTAACCTTTGGGAATCTTGATTCTATTCATTACTATTCTCCTTTTACTGAATGCACCAGCAATATAGGGTAGAAAACAGGATGCTTTTATTCTACATTAAATATTGAAGATATCATAGCTATTCGAGAATTTTGCTTGAGACTCGCCTTGATTGATCCGAATGAATGTCTTCTCGCGCCACCTGAGATTTACGAGGTGCATTACCCTTTTGAAATTCCAAAATCAATCTGTATGAAATAATGAAACAAGGAAAAGTAATGAAAAACCTCTCGTTGGTTCCAGCCTTGCCGGCGCGCAAGCGAGTCCCGTAAACCGCAATTGATGAAATTGTTCATCAAATTGTTGTGGGTTTTCACCCGCGTAAGATAATTTTATTCGGTTCTTATGCTTACGGAAAACCGCAGCCAGAAAGCGAAGTTGACATGCTCGTTGTCATGGAAACACCTTTGAGTGGAGCCCAGCAGGCTGCCCAAATTAGCAAGAAGATTGATTATAACTACGCTTTAGATATTTTGGTTTACACGCCAGAGAAATTGGCGCAGAGAATTGAGTGGGGCGATTCTATTTTTAAAAGATTTACAGAATCAATCAAGTTACAAAAGAGGGCTACAAGCTTGGTTGCGGTGTTTTGCCAGGGTTCCTTTGTGTGCAGCGTCTCGAAGCGCCGTCGAAGGCAGAAATGCCATGAAATGGCTTGCTTCCACGCTTGACTGGGCTGTCTTGGCAGATGAATAATATTTCAAGGCGTAAAATTCTAATTGACAATGGTTTGCGGGCAGAGTAAAATAATAACGGTGAAACCGATACCAGATATATCGGCGTTTATAAATGCAAATTATTTCGTTTAGGAGGTTTACGTATGAAGAGACTGTTGATGATCCTTGTTGTTCTCGCCCTGGTGCTTTCTGCCTGTGCACCGGCAGCCACGCCTGCTCCTGCACCAGCCACAGAAGTCAACCCGGCTGAAGAGCAAAAGCCCGCTGAAGAAGCCAAACCAGCTGAAGAGCAAAAACCAGCCGAAGAAGCCAAGCCTGCGGAAGAAAAACCAGCCGAGAAGATCACCATTCGCGGTTTGTTTATGAAACAGGCAAGCTACCAGGAAAGCGACATCCAGGCGATGTCTAAAGAATTTATGGACAAGAACCCCAACGTTACCGTTGAAATGGATTTCGTAACCTACGAAGCCCTGCACGATAAAATCGTTACCGCCGCCGCTTCCAAAGCCGGCACCTACGACGTGGTGTTGATGGACTGCATCTGGCCGGCTGAATTTGCCGCCGCAGGGTTCATCCTCGACGTAACCGATCGCATTTCTGAAGACATGAAAAAGGACATTTGGCCCGGCGCGATGGAAGCCGTAACCTACCAAGGCAAAGTTTACGGTATGCCCTGGGTAAACGACGTGCTTTACCTGTATTACAACGAAGAGATGCTCAAAGCCGCCGGTTTTGACAAACCACCCAAGACCTGGACAGAACTGGAAAGCATGGCAATGGCTGCCAAAGAAAAGAAATTGGTCGAGTATCCCTTCATTGACTCCTTCCCGCAGGAAGAAGGCTTGACGATAGCCTTTGCTTATTACCTGTTCTCCTTCGGCGGAAAATTCTTTGATGAAGAAAACAAGCCCGCCTTCAACAGCCCCGAAGGGTTGGCGACGTTGAACTACATGATCAAAGGCATGAAAGAGGGTATGTATAACCCGGCATCGCTGGAATCCACTTACGAAGAAGTGCGCAACACCTTCTCGCAGGGCGCCTCGCTCTTCTCGGTGAACTGGGCTTACCAGTATAACCTGGCGAACGACCCCAAAGAATCACAGATTCCGGGCAAAGCAATGGTAACCATTCTGCCCGGCGAAAAGCTCCCCAGCGCAACCATCAACGGTGGTATGGGCTTGGCGGTCTCGTCTGACTCCAAGCACCCCGAAGAAGCCTGGCAGTACATTCTGTACCTGTCCAGCCAGGACGTGCAGAAACGCTACGCAGCCAACTCCATGCCGATCTGGATGTCTTTGTTTGAGGACCCGGAAGTTGTAAAACTTCAGCCCGTAATGGTGGAGACCTCGAAGGAAGCTTACAAATACATTATGAACCGCCCGCAAGTGCCTTTCTATTCCGAAACACACAAGATCATCGAGCGCGAAGTTCAGGCAGCATTGACGGAAAAGAAATCTGCCGAAGCAGCGCTGAAAGATGCCGAGGCAGAAATCTTTAAAGAACGCGAGAAATACCAGCAATCGCTGGGTGTGAGAAAGCTTAATTTGAACAACGATTCGTATAACTATAAATGGGGGTTGTCTGTTTGTTGCAGGCAACCCCCGCCACTCTCTTGCTTTACAAAAAATTGGAAGTTTGAGAAAAAACGGAAAAGCGAAACAACTTAGATCCGCTATTATAGTATTTTTATGGTAGAAACATCTCTTGAATCACAAAAACCAGCCCAGCCGCAGCGTTCTTTTCTGCGCCGCTTCATAGACCAGGAGCGCGGCTTGGCGTGGTTGTTGATCCTCCCCGCCCTGATCACCGTTTTTGGATTAATTTTCCTGCCCATTGTACGCGCTTTTTGGATGAGCCTGCACATCGTGGACCTCAAGCGCCCCGCCATCGGCACTCCTTTCATTGGCTTGGGAAATTACATAGACATCCTCTCCGATCCTTACCTGTGGGCGGCGATTGGGCGCACGTTTTATTTTATGTGCGTCTCCATCACCATTGAGTTGGCGGTGGGTATTGCCGTGGCTTTGTTGTTAAACGCTGATTTTCGCGGCAGGACAATTCTGCGTACCCTGGTGCTCATCCCCTGGGCGCTGCCCATCACCATAGACGCCATCATGTGGAAATGGATTTTCAACCCCAATTACGGCGCCTTCAACAGCCTTTTGATGCAACTAGGAATCATTGAAAATTATCGCACCTGGCTCAGCGACCCGATCAGCGCCATGAACGTGGTTATCCTGGCAGACGTGTGGAAAGTAACTCCGCTGGTTATCCTGCTTTCCCTGGCGGCGCTGCAAACCATTCCACACGACCTGTACGAAGCTGCCATGATGGACGGCGCCAACCGCTGGCGTTCGTTCTGGAGCATAACATTCCCGCTCTTGCTGCCCAGCACGCTGGTCGTTCTGCTCGTCCGCACGATGGACGCCTTTAAAGTATTCGATATTATTTACATCATGACCTCCGGTGGACCTTCGGATGGGACAAAGGTCATTGCTTATTACACCTACGTGGATGCCTTCTCGTATCTGCGTTTGGGGCGCGGCGCGGCGCTGGCATACTTGATGACTTTCTTTATCGCCATCATGGTCATTATTTACATTCGCGTGCTGAAGAAACGCGAAATAGAGTATTGAGGATCAAAAACCATGTTGCGACGAAAACCTTACGAATCTGTTTTGATTTATCTTGCCGCCTTGTTGGTGGCGCTGGTTGTGTTAGCCCCTCCCGCCTGGTTGTTTATTTCTAGTATATCTTCTCAGAAAGAATTGCTCAGCAAACCCGTGCACTGGATTCCACAGGAGCCGTCCTTTGAACGGTATTTACAAATTGTCAAAGCCACTGGTTCCGAATCGGCGGCGATTTTCCGTGCCTCCATGTTCAATAGCATCGTTATCGCTGCCTCGGTAACCATATTATGCGTGGGTTTGGGCAGCCTGGCGGCGTATTCGTTCGCCCGTATGCGCTTTGGCGGGCAAGAGCCGTTCCTGTACGTGATGTTGTTCTCATACATGCTGCCGCCAATTATGATCGTGGTGCCGTTGTACACCATCATGCGCGATCTGCACCTGATGGATACCAAGCTTGGCTTGATCGTCGTTTACTCGGCGTTGATTATGCCCTTCGCCATCTGGATCATGCGTAGTTATTTTCAGTCCATCCCCCACGAATTGGAGGACGCCGCCCGCATTGATGGATGTACGCGTTTGGGGGCGTTGTTTCGCGTGGTCATGCCTCTTTCGGCGCCCGGCTTGGTGGCGACTGGCTTGTTTTGTTTCCTCGCCTCGTGGGAGGAGTTTTTGCTGGCGCTCATTTTCACTTCCAGTCCCAACGCCAAGACCATCCCCATTGCCATTGCGGAGTTCACCGGCAGGCACGCCATTGATTTCGGCATGATGGCAACCGGCGGTGTGGTCGCCGCCATCCCTCCAATTTTGCTCGCCTTGCTCTTCCAGCGCTATCTCATCAGCGGCTTGACCAGCGGGGCGGTTAAATGATCTATTTCACTCTATAAATATGCGAGGTACCTATGAGTTTTTCGTACAATCTGGCTAAGTTTATCGCCTTTCGCGACCTGGAAGAATGTGAGCGCGTGCGCGCCATCCGCAAGAAGGACATCACCAAACACCCCAACAAGCAGTTTAAGGTGCGTGTAATCGAGGACCTCGGCGAGTTTTACGCCGCCTTTGCCACCGATATTGTTACACGCATCAAAAAGGCGTTGGACGAAGGGCGCCAGTTCGTGGGCATCTTCCCCGTGGGACCCATGCCGCAATACGCTATTGCGGCGCGTATGATTAATGAAATGCGCATCCCCATGCACCACGTGCACACGTTCAACATGGACGAATATGCCGATCAGGACGGCAACACCGCGCCTGCCGAGTGGGAAGGCTCTTTTCAGAAATCTATGCTGGAAAGTTTTTTCATGCGCATAGATTCCAAGTTGCGCCCGCCCATGCAACAGGTGCATTTCCCTTCCACGAAAACAATCAACGACTACGGGAAAATGATTGAGGATTTGGGCGGGGCGGACGTATGCTATGGCGGCATCGGCTGGTGTGGGCACATTGCTTTCTGGGAAGCCGACCTGGGTCTGGAATATGGCGACGACCTGGAAGCCTACAAGAAAGCCAGCGCGCGCATCGTTGAACTGACGCCCATGACCATCATGCAAAACGCCCTGCATTCCTTCGGCGGAGACTGGTCTTGGGTGCCGCCCAAGGCAGCCACCATCGGTCCGGCGCAAATCGTGGGTGCCAAAGAACGCAGTTTCTGGTTGGATGGATACATCGGCGGAGGCGTTTCCTGGCAGCGTTTCATCGCCCGCCTGTGCGCGCACGGGCGCGTAAACACGCTCGTGCCCGGCTCGCTGCTGCAAACTGCTTCAGGCACGTACACCATCTATGGACCTGTGGCGGATGACGTAGAAATTCACATGGCTTGAACCAATCAATCCTTCTTGAAGGGGGGCTGGCAGCCTGCGTGCTGTCAGCTCCCCTTTCCTTTTTGTCAGCGGAGTATGCTCAGCTTTTCTGGGTTGTCTCTCCTTCTTCGCAACCCAATCTTTGTGAAAATGGTAAAATTGCAAAAACGTCCTTGCAATTCTGTGTCAATGTGATATAATCACCTTTCGTTTTGCGTGGATTAATTGCGCAAAAGAAATTATGAAATTATCCATGAGGGTTTAAACCATGAACGAGCAGATTTTGAAAAGCCTCCACACCGTCGAAAATGCTGCCATTCCCCAGGTCAAGCCGGGGGATGTTATCAGCGTATTTCTGCGCATTAAAGAAGGAAACAACGAGCGCGTGCAAGAGTTTAAAGGCACCGTGCTGCGCAAGCGCCAAAGCACGACCTCTACTTTCACCGTGCGGCGGGTTGCCAGTAATGGTATTGGTGTAGAACGCACATTCTTGACGAACTCCCCGCGCATTGAAAAAGTAGTCGTACACCGTTCTTCACACGTGCGCCGCGCCAAGTTATATCACCTGCGCGAACGCACCGGTAAGAGCGCACGCCTCAAACAGAAATTTAACTAGTCTTCGCGAGAGCGGGCACGCCTGTGGACTCGCGTCCCATCGGCTTTTTCGACTCCGGGGTTGGGGGGCTGACCGTACTACAAGCTGTCCGGCGGGCGCTTCCGCAGGAAGACATCCTTTTCGTCGCTGACCAGGTACATATCCCGTATGGAACGCGTTCGCTGGAAGAAGTGCGTTCTTTTTCGGTTGGGGTGACGCGTTTTTTGCTGGCTGAAGGAGCCAAGCTGATCGTGGTTGCCTGCAACACTGCTTCGGCGGCGGCGCTTAAATATTTAAGACAGGTTTTTAACGATGTGCCCATTGTGGGCATGGAACCAGCTCTCAAACCCGCCATTGAACAAACGCAGCGCGGCGTGGTGGGGGTTTTAGCCACCCAGGTAACCTTTCAGGGCGAGTTGTACGCCACGCTGGTAGAACGTTTTGGCGACGGTGTTACCATCCTGGAGGATGCTTGTATCGGATTGGTTAAAGAGATTGAAGCCGGTAACATAAACACCCCGGCTACGCGCGCCATAATCGAAAAAGCGCTGCACCCTATGCTTGCCCAGGGGGTTGACGTGGTAGTCTTGGGTTGCACGCATTATCCTTTTGTCAAACACATCATAGAAGAAATAGCCGGGCAGCAAGTGCGTGTGATAGACCCATCGCCCGCCGTCGCCCGCCAGGTTGGGCGCATATTAGAGCAGCGCGGTTTGCGTCGTCTCGCGGCTGCCCAGGCTGGCGCACAAATCCGTTTTTGCACCAGCGCTTCCCCCGCCGAAATGCACAGATTGCTGCACGTCTTGCCGTTGCAAATTTCCCTTCCAGAATCCACCCAAATTCAACAACTTTACTGGCGCCAATCTCCCGATATGGCATGGGAATTGCACGTTTAAAAGCCGTAAAAATAGTGTAAAATTTAAGTAAATTTGATTTCAACGCCACATATTTTAGGCGCTGTAGTCGAGTTTACGTAATTTGGCGGCGTACTGCAAGGCTTCGATTGCCTGCGGCAGAGCTGCTGAAATAATGGTTGGATTGGGAAGATGGACGTTGGATTGACAGGCACGACAGGTACCGCTCATAATGGCGAGCGCCCGGCACGCGTCCTCATCGTGGATGACGATACGGAACTGGGAAAACTGCTCACCCAATACTTAAGCCTTGCCGGTGCGTTTGAAGCGCAGGCGGCGGAAAGCGTGCAGGCGTTGTGGAAGTGGCTGGGCAAGGAGCAGTTCGACGTCATCTTGTTGGATTATAACCTGCCGGATGGGGACGGTTTGAGCGTTCTGCTGGAGTTGACGCAGCGCGGTTATAACCTGCCGGTTGTGATGGTTACCGGCGAGGGGGACGAACGCACGGCGGCGCAGGCGATTCAACGCGGCGCGCTGGAATACGTCATCAAAGATGGGAGCTACGAGTTCATTAAATCTCTGCCAGGATTGGTGCAGAAAACCCTGCACCTGCACGCCTTGCAAGTTTCGGCACAGCGCTCCCTGGAAAAGATTCAATATCAGGCGTTCTTGCTCAACAACGTACAGGACGCCATCGTCGTGTGGAACCTGGAAGGGAAAATCACGTTTTGGAATTTTGCCGCCCAGCGTCTTTTTGGTTGGCGCGCCGAGGAAAAAACTGGGCAGCATGTTCACGCGGCTTATTTTGACAGCTTTGTGCCGGCGCTAAATCTGTCTGCCATCCCTCAGGTATTGGACCAGGAGATAGAGCATCAATACGTTACCAGGCACGCCGCAAAAATTTGGGTCAGTTCGCGCATCACCCCCGTCTACGAAATGAGCCAGGAGCAGGTGTCCGGTTACATGAACGTCTCGCGCGACATCACCGACCGCAAGCGTATGCAGGCGCAGGTGCAGGCTGCGCAGGCGCAGCTTGTGCAATCGGTGCGCTTGACGTCCATCGGTGAGCTGGCTTCTGGTATTGCTCATCAAATTAATAACCCGCTTACCACCATCATCGCCGACGCACAGATTTTACTGCGCCAGATTCCCGCAGGACACCCGGCGTGGGAATCGGCGCACGCCATTGAAGAGGCTGGTTGGCGCACGCAGAAAATTGTGCAGTTGCTGCTAGATTTCTCGCGCCCGCCCACTGGCGCGCTGGAAACCCTGCCGCTGAACTTAACCATCGAAAACGCCCTGACTCTGGTGGGGGCGCATTTGCAAAGCGTTGGTGCGCAGTTGAAAACAGAACTGGCGCAGCCTTCGCCCACTGTGTTTGCCAACCAGCGCCAGTTAGAAGACCTGTGGGTACACCTGCTCTTCCTGGCGCGCGACGCCATCCGCAACGCCAAAAGCGGTGAGAATCACATCTCCATCAAGTCTTACCGCCTTCCAGAACAAAAGCCGGGGGCGGCGGCGAGAGCGCAAAATGCGGTGGTTGAGGTTCACGATACCGGCGCGCTTATTCCGGCAGAGCAAATGGCGACTCTTTTTGAACCAAATCTCACCCTTCCCACTGGCGGGCGCGGCAGCGGCATCGAACTGAGCATTTGCCGTGAAATCGTGCGCCAGGCGCAGGGACAGATCCACGCCGTCAGCAGCCCTAAAGAGGGAACTACCATTTGGGTACAATTTCCATGTAGAGGATAATAAGTATGGATACGAAAAATGTTTTAGTGATTGAGGATGACGATATCGTTGCCCGTACCATCGAGCGCAGCCTGCGCGGACACGAGTTCCACATCACCATTGCCAACAGCGGTGTGAAAGGATTAAAACTTGCCCGCCGCGCCGTGCCCGATTTGGTCATTTTAGACATAATCATGCCGGGTATGGATGGTTATACAGTCTGCCGCGAAATGCGCACCGATCCCATCCTCAGCGAAGTGCCAGTGCTTTTCCTGACCGCCAAAAGCAAAGAGGAAGACAAGATAGACGGTTTCCGCGTCGGCGCAGACGATTACCTGACCAAGCCGTTCAACATTGACGAACTCATCTTGCGTGTGCGCGCCATTTTACGCCGCACCAAGCCGCGCCAGGAAGCCGCTCCCGTCCAGCCGGCTGATATCCCCCGTCTGGCGAGCGTCAACCCGTCTAAAAAATACCGCGAGATCAAGCGCGAGCGCCGGATTGAAATTGGCGGTTACGTACTGGACACGCAGACTTTTGAACTGATTATGCCCTCCAAGGATAAAGTGCTGCTCACTCCCGTTCAATTTGACTTGTTGTATCACTTGATGAGCCATCCGGGGGAGATTTTCTCTCCGGCGCGCTTGTTGGACGAGGTGTGGGACTACCCTTCGGATACTGGCAGCCCTGACCTGGTGCGTGTGCACATTAAAAACTTGCGCAAACGCGTGGAAACAAACCCGGCAAACCCTGCCTTTATTCGCACTGTGCCGGGCTATGGGTATACCATTGCAGTTGACCCCAACCTTCCCAACCAAAGCATTGGGGATGACGATTTGTAAACCTTGAGGATTTATGCGCGCATCCGGCAGTCAGCCATCACCTACCCCGGTTGAGAACCGCTCTTTGGACGATTTGCTCCACCTCATCGAGACGATCAACGAAGCGCGGCTCAATATGGATTCTCTGGACGAGGACTTTGACCCGGAGAAATTGGAAGCGCTCGTGGTGGGGCAAACCCAGCAAATTTTGGGCGTGGAAGCCTGTTCCCTGTTTTTGTTTGGCACGGGCGGCGAGCCGGGCTACGATGATATGCTCTTCAAGAGCAGCCTGGGACGTAACATCCCCTGGAGCTATCTGGTTTTCTTAGAACGTGAGGCGAGCATCATTGAGACGTGTATTGCCAGCCGAACCCCACTGTTGCTGAACGACGTATCTAGCCGGGCAGATTTCAACGCCCGCCTGGATGCGCCTTTTGATGTCAATGATGAACCGGTTGCGGTACGTTCGATGTTGTGCGTGCCCCTGCCCGTCAAAGGACGCGCTTTTGGCGCTTTGCAAGTGGTGAATAAAGAGCACGGTGAATTTACCGATTACGACTTACGTTTACTCACCCTGGAAGCCTCGGCGCTGGCAAACATCATCTACAATTCGCGCCTCATTCAGCAGCTACGGATTGCCAACGCTGAACTGGAAGCAAATCGCTGGCGTCTGCTCAATTCACAAAACACGTTGCGCGCGCTTTTTGATAGCATCCCTTCATCTATATACATTATTGACAGGAAATATCAATTGATTGCTGTGAACATGGCGCGGGCACAGAAAGGTGGGCTAAACAAACCGGAAGACATTGCCCCATTGATTGGCAGGTCGTGTTACGAAGCCCTCTTCCAGCGCGACGCCCCCTGCCCCGGCTGTAAAGTGCTGGAAACCCTGTACGGCAACCGCAGCACCAACCGCACCGACCGCCAGTGGGAAAACGAGGAAGAACCGACGGAATGGGAGATCAGTTCTTACCCAATTCTGGATGAGCAGGGGCAGGCTGTTCAGGCGATTTTGCTGGAACAAAACGTTACCGAAAAACGTCGTTTGGAGGCAACCCTCACGCAATCGGAAAAACTGGCTGCGGTTGGGCACCTGGCAGCCGGCGTGGCGCACGAGATCAATAACCCCCTCACCGCCATTCTCGCCAATGCGCAGCTTCTGCAACGCCAGATCGCCAGTCAGCCGCAAGTCCAAGACAAACAAGACGTGGAGGAATCACTCGACCTTATTTTGCTTGCCAGTGAGCGCGCCATTCACGTGGTTAAAAATCTGCTGAACTTTGCGCGCAAGGAGAAATATGAACTAAAACCGCTGGATATCAACGAGAACATCCGCAATTCGCTCAGCCTTTTGCAGCACGAGATAACCCAGCGAGCGATTGAGCTGGTCTTTGAACCCGCTGCCGACCTTCCCATCGTTGTTGCCAGCGCCAATCACTTGCAAGGCGTGTGGATGAACTTGATTGTCAATGCGATGGACTCCATTGAAAACGGGCAGGGCAGCATCCGCGTTTCCACCTTCCAGAGCAACAATAACATTTACGTCAAGGTGATTGATACAGGCAAAGGCATCCCTGCCGAGCGTATCCAGCGCATCTTCGAACCGTTTTACACCACGAAAGCGCCCAATCGCGGCACGGGTTTGGGGCTTTCTGTTTGTCATCGCATCGTGAAACAGCACGGCGGGCACATCCTGGTGGATAGCCAGGTGGATGCCGGCACCGAATTTACTGTGGTGCTGCCCATCGTTTTGCCTAATTAAGCTCCGATTCACTTTGCTTTCACGGTGAATTTATGCACTTTTTTCGCATCCCGTGCTAAATTTGGAAAGGACTTGGTATACTATAGTTAATTCTGTGTTATGATTCTTGCGTAATACGGAGGAAACTTGCTTAAGAAATATAGTTGGCGGCAGCCGAATAGTATGATTAAGGTAACACGTCTGAATGGTAAATGTTTTTACATCAACGCGGAGTTGATCGAGATGGTTGAAGCGACGCCAGACACGGTGATAACCTTGGTAACCAAAGAGAAATTCATCGTTAAGGATGCGGTGGAAGACATAGTGTGTAAAATCATTGATTACAAACAGCGGGTTCACCATTCAAAGCTGGATATGCCCGGCTTGGAAGATACAGGAGCATAAACAGGTATGGATTTAGCGACCATTATAGGACTTGTTGCGGCGATTATCATTATCGCCGTCGTGATGATTTTGGATGGCGGTTCTCCTGCCGAGCTGTTTGCACACCCCCAGGCGATTATGCTCACCGTTGCCGGCGCGTTTATGGCAGGGGTTATATCTTTACCCATGAGCGCTTTGAGCAGCATCCCTAAATGGTTCATGGCTGCTTTCTTCAACCGCAACAAATTTGAAGCCGCCGAGACGATAGATCTATTAGCCTCCATGGCAGATAAAGCGCGCCGGGAAGGTTTGCTCGCCCTGGAAGAGGAAAGCAAACGCATTGAAAACGACTTCCTCAAGCGCGGGATTATGATGGTCGTGGATGGTGTTGACCCGGCGCAGGTGCGCGCCATTCTTGAAATTGAAATCAAACACATGCACGAGCGCCACGAACGCGGCGGGATTGCCTTTTTCAACTCTGTCGGCGGTTACGGACCAACCTTCGGTATTATTGGTACGGTCATGTCGTTGGTTGGCGTGTTGAAACAACTGGACGACCCCGGTTCACTGGGACCTAAAATCGCTTCGGCGTTTTTGGCTACCCTGTGGGGTATTCTCTCCGCCAACGTGCTCTGGCTGCCGCTGGCGGGTAAATTGGCACTGCGTAATCACGAGGAGGTTGAGTATTATCACATGCTTTTGGAAGGTATTCTGGCTCTGCAAGCCGGTGAGAACCCGCGCGTGGTCAAAGACAAACTGAGCGCATTTTTGGCGCCCAAAGAACGTTCTAGTGGGGAGGCTGCCGCGAAGGCGTAAGTATGAGTGCACATGGTGGTGGAAGCGAACGTTGGTTGGTCAGTTATGCTGATTTTATTACCGTGTTGATGGCGTTGTTTATCGTCATGTTTGCGATGGGCACCGTGGACATCCAGAAATACAAAGCCCTGGCGGAAAGCCTGAAGGCGGCTCTGGGTGGTGGAGGGGGGCCTGCCAGCGTGATCAGCCCCGGCATTGATAAAACCGGAGGAATGTCTCCGGCAGATAAAAGCAGTATGCCTGCCCCGATTACCATTCCAGGGTTGCCCTCCAAACCGGTAACCGCCGGTGACGTCGCCGTTCAGCTTTCTGATATGCTGGCGTCCACGGATTTGGGCAGCGCCGTCAGCGTGCAAAATAACATCGAAGGTGTGTTTATTTCCCTGAGCGAACAGATCACCTTTGAACCTGGCACAGCCAACCTCAGCCCAACTGCTTTACCTGTGTTGGATAAGATTATCAACCTGGTGAAACCGATGGACAACCAGATTCGCATCGTTGGTCATACGGATAACAGCGCTCCAGCAGACGAGAGCTATGCCGATAACTGGGAGCTATCCCTGGGACGCGCCATGGCGGTGGTCAATTACATGCAAAAAGCTGGCATTCCGGGATATCGTTTGATCGCTTCGGGGCGCGGACAATACGAACCGCTGTTTCCAAACGATACTGCCAGTCATCGCGCTCTGAACAGCCGCGTGGAAATTAACCTTATATTTAAAGTGGAAAGCGACGTGCTTAAATTGCCCAACGAAAGTGTGCAACCCTGAGAAAGCGGGCAGGAATTCACAAGGAAGAAGGTGAAGGATTATGGCAGAACAAACGCAAGAAAAGCCGAAAGGCAGACTCCCGGCGATTTTTGGCTCCGTTGGTAAACTGTTCAAGAGCGGGCTGCGCTCTGCCGGCATGGTTCTGGCTGTGATCGCGGTGTTGATGATCCTGTGCATCAATTTATGGATGGCTTACATCATGTTTGCGCCAGATTCGATGCCAAAGCCCTTCTATCTTGCTTACCAGGGTCAGCAGGGCAGCCAGACAAACCAGCAACCTGCTGAACAGCCCGCCGCCCAGCCGGCAAACGAACACGCCTAACCTGCGCAGAAAGTTCCCAGTGTAGAGCATAAAGCTCCTTCCGTCCCGCTTGAAATCAAAGCCGGGCAGGGCATCATGTTTGACAGCGGCTCAAAAATCGTAAACCTGGCAGACCCCAGCGGCAGACGCTACGTGAAAACGACCATCATCCTGGAATATGCCCCCAACGACATTACCTACTTTTTGGAAGCGCAAGCCGAACCAGCCGCAGAGAGCGGCGGGGGCGGACATGGCGGTGAGGCTGCGGCGACGACCTTGAGTTACTCAGATAAGTTCAAGCAAGAACTGGAGCCTTTACGCCCGCTGATTGACGACACCATCATCACCCTGCTTTCCAGTAAGACGTTTGAACAGGTTTACACGGCAGCCGGTAAAGAGCAATTGCGCAAAGAGATGGTCAATCTGCTCAACAGCCGTATGCCGGAATATCGTGTGATTTTTGTGTACTTTACGGAGTTTACCGTTCAGTAAGCTTTTCTCGATAGGAAGCGTAAGAGGTTCGTATGTTAAGCCAGGCAGAAATTGATGCACTGCTCTCCGGCAGCCTAGAAATTGAAGACACGTCTCAAAGGGAACGCGTCAACCTCAAGGAGTTGATGGGCACCCCGGCTCCTGTGGAAACGCCGCGCGAAGCCCCTGTGGAAGCTCCTTCCTCGCGTACCATTGACGGCAGAAGCATTCGTCCCTACAACTTCTGGTCGCCCGACCATTTTTCCAAGGAGCATTTGCGCGCCGTCGAATTGATTCACGAAGACCTCGCCGAGCGGTTGACGGCTTCGCTGCCTTCCTATCTGCGCACCAATTTGCGCCCGCGTGTGGTTCACACTGAACACGGGCGCTTCCACGATTTTCTCAAGGACATGCCGCCGAACGTGTTGTTTAACCTGCTTACCCTGGCGCCCCTGCCCAGCCGCGTGATTATCACCATCAGCCCGGATATCACTTATTATATTTTGGAATTGGTGTTGGGCGGGCGCGGAGAAGGCAAGCGCGAGAATCGCAGCCTGACCGAGATAGACCAATCCCTCGTGCGCGGCATGATTGAGCACATGCTCAACGACATCAAAGCCGCCTGGAGCAAGGTGGTTGCTGTGGAACCCGCCATTGAGGACAGCACCGTGAATCAGCACTGGGTGCACATGATGATGGGTAACGACCGCGTCATGCTCATCACCATGGAATTGCCCTTGCAAGATATTACCGGCACGATGGATATATACATTCCCTTCTCCACCCTCAAGCCCATCATCAACGTATTGAACCCGCACGTGTGGATTTCGGGACGCAAAATCCAGCAGGCAAACCCGCTTTCAAAACAGCGCGTCTTTCAGCGGCTTGCGCAAACCAACACCGCCGTGCGCGTACTGCTGGGCAAGGCGAAAATCACCGTATCAGACATGATTCACCTCGAAGTAGGCGACGTTATCCAGTTGGATACGCCTGTGGAACAGGCGCTGCCGGTTTACGTGGCAGAGCAAAAACGTTTTCTGGCGCGACCGGGGCGAGCCGGCAAGTACATTGTCGCTAAAATCGAAAAAGTGATTGACCCAACAGACCTGGAACAAATCGGTTTGTTGCTGGAGCGGTAACCGTTGATTTCTAGGAGTATAGGCGTTCTATGAGTGATATGACATCTCCCCTTTTCTCTGATGAGCCGCTGCCGGATGTAGAGCCGCGCGTTCAACCTCAACCGACTCCCCCTCCGCCACTGCGCCGCGACATACCGGCGGCTATGGCGGAAGACCACAGCGACGACGAACAGAAGAACCTGGCGCGCATTATGGACGTGGTCTTATCCATATCCGTCGAGCTGGGGCGCACGCGCATGACGGTGCGTCAGGTGCTGGACCTGGACCAGGATTCGGTGATTGAACTCGACCGCCTGGCTGGCGAAGTGGTGGACGTTTTTGTCAACGAGCATCTCATCGCCCGCGGGGAAGTCGTCGTCGTGGACGATAAGTTTGGCGTGCGCATTTCGGAATTGATCTCGCCTACGAAAGTGATTGGACTCAGCAATGCTTGACCCCACGTTGAATTCCTCCTATCTTTGGGAAGTGCTGGGTGTGCTGCTAAAGTTAGGACTTGTCATTTTGCTGATCGTGGCGTTCATGTCCTTGCTGCGCCGGTTTAAAATGGGCGGCTTGGGGCAGCAAACCCACCACCTGGCACTGGTAGAGACGTTATACCTCTCTCCGAAACAAAAAGTGCACCTCGTGCGCGCTGGGGAAAAAGTTTTTTTGGTCGGCGCCACAGACGAAACCCTATCCCTCCTATCTGAAGTGGACGTGGAAATCCCTACCACGTCACCCGCCCTGCAAAGCCTGCCCAATCTCACCCCTGCCCAAAAAGTCCTCGCCGAAAGGTTGGCTTCCTTGCACCTGGACAGGTTCTTGCCCGCCCTGGCGCGTAACGTAGCCGAGAAGAAGTCGCCCCTGGTTGAACCTGCCGAAGCCAAATCAAGCGCCGGTTGAGGTTCAGGCGAGCCGACACTTGCGTTAAGGTATTGAAGATGGCTTTAAAAGTGGCTTTAACAGTGGCTTTGAAAATGGCAACGAAACTGGAACGAAAATGAAAAAGAGACGTATTTTGTTGTTCGTCCTGCTTGTGCTGGTCAGCCTGTTTTTGAGCGGCTGCGCTGGCAACCAGGCTTTTGAGGCGCCCGGCGTGACTCTCTCGGTTGACCAGGCAGGTAAGCCTAAGGAAGTTAGCACCGGTATCCAGCTTTTGGTGATTCTGACTGTGTTGACGCTTGCGCCTTCCATCATCATCATGGCGACTTCGTTCACCCGCATCGTTGTCGTGCTGGCATTACTGAAAAACGCCATCGGTGCGCCCACCGTCCCGCCTGCCCAGGTGATCACCGGCTTGGCGTTGCTGCTTACGTTTTTTATCATGGCGCCGGTGTATAACAAGATCAACGATCAGGCGCTGAAACCTTACCTGGACGGGAAAATTGACCAGGAGACGGCGTTTAACATCGCCGCCAAACCGATGCGCGAGTTCATGTTTTCACAAACCCGTGAAAAAGACCTGACCCTCTTCCTCGACCTGAACAAGCAGCCGCGCCCGAAAACTCTCGACGACATTCCTACGGTCGTATTGCTGCCGGCGTTTGTCATCAACGAATTGCGCATCGCCTTCGTGATGGGCTTTGTCATCTACGTGCCCTTCCTGGTTATAGACATCGTCATTTCCAGCTTGCTGCTGGCGATGGGCATGATGATGCTGCCGCCTACGGTGGTTTCTCTGCCGTTTAAATTGCTCTTGTTTGTCATGGTGGATGGGTGGTATCTCATCACCCGTTCCCTCGCCCTCAGTTTCTACTAGGGATGCGGAAAGGATTGGTGGAAAGAGAATGACGGAAGCCTACGTGCTAACCTTTTTTCAAGACGCAATTACGGTTGCCATCATCCTGGTGGGACCGGCGTTGATCGCCAGCCTGGTGGTGGGCAGCCTGGTCAGCCTTTTTCAGTCCGCCACCATGATCCAGGAAGCCACTTTGACCTTCATCCCCAAGATCGTCGTAGTGGGATTGGTGATCGCCATTTTAGGGTCGTGGATGCTGCAAAAATTGCTTTCCTACACCACGCAGGTGTTCAACAGCCTGCCGGACCTGGTGCATTGACCCGCTGCTATGGCAACAATATTACTGGTTGAGGCGGACGGGCTGCTTTTGGATTTGATGCAGCTTGCTTTGGAACAGCGCGGCTATGCGCTGGTGCGCGCTCAAAACGGAGCCGACGCGCTGGCTGCTTTTCTTCAGCACCTGCCCTCTGTGGTGGTGCTGGATTTATTTCTGCCGCAAACAGACGTGCTGGATTTGATCCGGCGCATGAAGAAGAAAGAGGCGTGCTGCGCCATCCTGGTGCTTTCTGCCTTCGGCTTTCGCGAGGTCGTCCAGCAGGCGCTGCAGGCGGGCGCGCAAGATTACCTGCTCAAGCCGCTCAACATGGATACGCTTTTGGAGCGCGTGAACAAAGCCCTGCAAGAGGTCGCGGCTGCCGCGCCGCCAACGCCAGCCACCCCCACCGGTAAAAACATCACTAAGCCTGCCTTCCGCCGCATCCGTTGAAGGTTGCGCCGTCGCGGGCAAATGGTTAAAGAAAGACTGCTTCGGTCGTACGACCGAAACAGCCTTCCTTCAGCAGCGTACGGTTTGCAGGTGGTAAAAATGTCTATATCCCGATGTTGATCACGCTGCCGGATTGCAGCAACCCTGCCGTCTGAAGTTGTGTGTAAAGAGCGCTTTTCTGGTCGCTGGTTATAGACGAGAGGTCATACCCGTTCAGGATGCTTTGCAGGGATTGTAATGCAGATGTGTTGATGCCCTGTGAGCTATACCCGCCCATGCTCTCGAACTGCGACATGCCCAACGAGCGCAGTTCTTCAGCGTCAAAGCCGGCTTCCTCGATGGCTTCTTTCATTCCCTTGGAAGGCTGAATGCCGGCTTCGCGGAACTTCTCGAAAATTTCTTTGGCGGTTTCTTCGGTAATCTCGTCCGGGTCGTATTCCGAAAGGATGGAGGCGATCTCGTCTTCCTGTTCTTCGGTCAGTTCAGCGGGAGGGGGAGGCGGCATACCCATGCCCTGCATTCCCTGCATACCGCCTGGCGGCATGCCCTGCTCCTCCGCCATGCCCAGCGAGCGCAGTTCTTCGGCGTCAAAGCCGGCTTCTTCGATGGCTTCTTTCATCCCCTTGGCGGGGCGGATGCCGGCTTCGCGGAATTTCTCAAAAATCTCCTGTGCGGTTTCGGCGGTGATGTTATCCGGGTCGTATTCTGAAAGGATAGATTGAATCTGGCTTTTTTGGTCGTCAGTTAGCGATTGCATCTGCCGCATGCCGCCCATTCCCATCATCCCTTGCATGGAACCTAATCCTTGTATGCTACTCATATAAGCCTCCTTTTATGGCATTACAAAATTGATATAAAGGACAATTTTATTTTCATATTTATGTTATCGTCCGCTTTATTCAGAAGGGATTTAAATCTCATATATATTTCGTGTAATTTTTGGGATTTCCCCACTAATTTTTGTAAAACTCTAGGATTGGCTTGCGTTTCCCTGTTATGCCCTAAAAAGCCGTGTCAAACCCTTGTTTTAACTAGAACGAATGTGCTATAATTAAGACAGATCAGACAGGATCTGTTTCAATTCAGAAGGGTTTACACACAGCAGGGAAGCAGACGCGTGGTTTTCCCTTTTTTCATTGCCTAGGATATGCCGAAAAATCGCACTACTACCTCCCAGGAGGCTGGGTTTTACGCGGCTGGGTTTCGCCCCAGGGAAAAGGCGGACCTGAGCAGTCCGCCGGCGCGCAGCGCCGCAGACGAGATCAATTTGTTGCGGGTGGTGTTGCGCCGTCTGTTGCTCTACCTGAACGAGCACGGTGAGACGCTCACCCCGGACGACATGGAGAAGATCACGCGCCTGTTGCTGCGCGGCGCCAGCACGGTCGCCAGCTTGCTGCGCGTGCAGATGACGCTGGACGCCGCCGCAGACGAGGAGATATCGGCGGAAGAATTTCGCGCCTTGTTAGATGAATCCCAAACAGATCCAACTCTACCGCCGCGCCCTGCATGACATCACCTGTTTTGCTGCCCAGGCGCCGGGGTTCCACCTGCGCGCCTATCAGCAAGGCGCGGCGCAATCCATTCTAGAAGCCTTGCTGGAACGGCGCGGCGGCACGCTGGCGGTGATGTTCCCGCGCCAATCTGGCAAGAACACCCTGCAAGCCGTGCTGGAAGCGTATTTGCTTTGGCGCTGCCAGTTTAGTATTACGGAGATGGTGAAAATATCCCCTACCTGGAAACCGCAAAGCCAAAACGCCATGCGCCGCCTGCAAACCGTTTTGGAAACCAACCGCCTCACGCGCCGCATTTGGCGTAAAGAGAGCGGCTACATCTACCGCATCGGCAGGGCGCGCATTGTCTTCCTTTCCGGCGCACCGGAAGCCAACATCGTCGGCGCGACTGCCTCGCTGCTCGTCCAGGTGGACGAGGCGCAGGACGTTCAAATTGCAAAGTACGATAAAGACATCGCTCCTATGGCAGCTTCCACAAACGCCCTGCGCCTCTTTTGGGGCACGGCGTGGACGTCTGATACGCTGCTGGGACGGGAATTGCGCGCCGCCCGCCTGGCGCAAGCACAGGACGGGAAAGCGCGCGCCTTTGTCTTGACTGCTGAGGACGTGGGGCGTGAAGTGCCTGCTTACGCAGAGTACGTCGCCAGCCAGGTGCTGCGTTTGGGCAGGCAACATCCGCTGGTGAAGACGCAATTTTATTGCGAAGAGATTGACGCCACCGGCGTGCTCTTTGATACGGCGCGCCTGGCGTTGCTGCAAGGCGCGCATCCGCCGCGTTACGATCCGCAGCCGGGCGGGGTGTACGCCCTGCTGCTGGACGTCGCCGGGGAGGACGAGGAGGCTGCCATGAGTGGTCTGTCCACCTTGCCTGGCTCGGCGCGGCGCGATTCCACTGCCCTGAGCGTTGTGGAGGTGGATATTTCCGCTGTATCGGAGGGCTTGCCTGCTGCGCCTGTTTATCGTGTGCTCAGCCGCCGCGAGTGGGTGGGAGAGCGCCACAGCGCTTTGTTTGCGCAAATTAAAGCGCTGGCAGAACATTGGCAGGCGCGCTGTGTCGTCGTGGATGCCACCGGTGTTGGCGCCGGGTTGGCTTCTTTTCTGGCGGCTCACCTGCCTTGCCGCGTCGTTCCTTTCACGTTCACGGCGCAATCTAAGTCGCGCCTGGGGTGGAATTTTATCAGTCTGATTGAAACGGGACGTTTTAAAGAATACACGCCCGCCCAGGCAGATGAAATGCACGCCGTTCTGCACGCCCGTTTTATACGCCAACTCGCCTGTGTGCGCCACGACGTATCTCCGGCGGAAGGGCGTTTGCTGCGCTGGAGCGTGCCGGACGGTTTGCGCGACCCGCTTAGCGGCGAACCTGTCCACGATGACCTGGTGATTTGCGCGGCTTTGTGCACAGTGCTGGATGAGCTGAGCTGGGGCAGCGCTGAATCACACGTCATCCGCCCGCCCGACCCGCTGGAATGGATGCGCCCGGTTTACTAAAAAGCCCCGGTAGATTGAAATAAACCTGCCAGGGCTGTTGTGTTTTGATTTTTAATCCTCGTTCATTGCGCCGGTTGAATGGAAATTACCTTGCCGAAATTATTGACGTTTAGCGTCCACTTACTGCCTGGTTTGCACTGTGCAAATAATTCGGCGTCGCTGGTTTTAAATGGGTACGTTTTCCCATCGGATGCAAACAGAATGGTGTATTCCTCCTCGCGTCCGCCGCTGCGTTGATCGTTTTGCAACGCCGGAGAGGGCCAGGAAGCGTTTAAATCCTCACCGCGCAAAACAAGGCGGTCAACTTCTTTCCATTCTTGCAGCGTATACTCGCAGAAGGTATCGTAGACGTGGTATTCGCAATCCTGCACCACCTGACCTTTGCCGGTTCCGGTATCAATGGTGTAAGGCGTTCCGCACACCTCGGTAGATTTTGGCGCGGGTTCCTTGCGCACGTCACGCGCCTGCTCGCGGCAGGCGCCAATTTGCCCTTCAGCTGGAATCTTGTCTTTCCAGTCTTCGTGTTGTACGGGTCCGATGCCCTCGATGATAATCACGCGTTTCCAATTCACGCTCTGCACCACTCCGCTGCTGGTGTCGGTGTGGGTGAGAAACGAAAACGCCCAAAATGCCAGCGCGCAGATGATGACGACCAACAATACAGCCGCGGCGATGGCGAGCGGGCTGCGCATGTTGAAGGCGGGCGCTGCGCCGGCTTGTTGCGGCTTGGCTTCTTCCTTTTTTCGTGCCAGGCTGCCGCCGCATTTTGAACAGGTTTGCGCTGTCTCGGGGTTGAGCGTGCTGCAATAGGGACAGGCGACCTGCTGCACTTCCCCCTCTTTAAACGCCCCAATCACCTGACCAGCCGCACGTTGCTTGCCTTCCTTTAAATCTGCGCCACATTGGCTGCACACGGTTGCGTTGGCTGGGTTGCGCGTGCCGCAATACCCACAATGGATGTCTGCTCCGGTTTTTGCTTCACTGATTTTTGCCTCGTCGTGAATCAACTGCTGATGTTCTGCCTGTTGAAAGGCAATGTTTTCTGGCTGCGGTGAACCGCAGCTAGAGCAGGTGCGCTGCGAGCCGGGGTTTTTCACCCCGCAGTTCGGACAATTCCATTCCAGTTCTACATATCCCAAAGTTTTTTGTGTCATTACTCCTCCACATTTCAAACCCGATCTCAATCACTCAAACAGGATTTCTCATCTAACGTTGGTTATCAAACGTGCGCGCAAACCGCTCGTAGCCGGGCATTCCACAACGGCTGAGCGCCTGCACTTCTTGTTGTGCGTCGTATTCAACCCAGCGCCGTTCCACTTTCCAGCCGTGATTGCCGGAGCCGTTTTCCCAGGTGAGAATGGAAAAACGGGCGCGCCGGTCGTGATCTATGGCTGGCAAGCTGACTGCGGCGACGTTGACGAGCGTTTTCTGACGCCAGCTGCGTAACCCCAGCGTGTGCAGGTGACCGTGCGCCAGTGTGCCTTCCTCAAAGCCTTCCATCACCGAGCATAATTCAGCGTCGTCGTCCGGCTGGCGTTCTGTTTGCCACAGGGCGTGCTGTTCTGCCTGGGAAGGGTAGAGCATCGTCTCGCAATTGCGCGGGTTGGCGTGGACGACCAGCAACCCATCTTCAGCGCGGCTGGTGGGGGAAAAGCGGCGTTGGAAAGGCAGCGCGTTCAACCAATCTAGGTGTTCGTCGCGCAATTGTGCGTTCGTCCAATGAATGATGGGCAAGAGCACGTCCCATTGGCTGCGGTGCAGGTCGTCGGGAGGGATGCGCTGCGGCTGGGCGAGATACTCTTCCGTGTTTCCGTATACGGCAAGCACGCCCGCCTGGCGCAGCATATCCAGCGTGCCGCCTGGGTCGCTGCCGCCCAGGCAAAGGTCTCCAGCGGCAACCAGGGCGTCAAAGGGTCCAGCGTCTGCCACAGCTTGTAAAAGCGCCCGGCAGGCGTAGGGATTTCCGTGTACGTCTGAGAAAATGGCAAGACGCATAGGCTGACACTCCAGGTACGTAATCTTGCTATTATTGTACCCGAAAGCGCATAAAAGAGGAATATAATCAATCGTTTGCCAAATTGACGAATATATTATATAATAGTATTAACCCTAACCGTTAACGATATGTAGATAATGACACGGAGGAGTTTTGGAAATACGATTTCGTGATCCTGGTTTTCAAGAGGAGTGTAATCACGATAGACTATTAATCAAACGCCAGGGTAAACCAATGGCAAAGAAAATTCGCCAGCGTCTGGACGAACTACGCGCCGCAGCGAACTTGGAGGACATGAAAACTTTGCCCGGCAGATGCCATGAATTGAAACACAATCGGTCGGGTCAGATATCATTAGACCTGGATCATCCCTTGCGGTTGATCTTTGTCCCGGCGTACCAGCCGCCGGCGCTTAAACCCGACGGTGGTATAGACTGGAAGAATGTGAGAGTAATAGAAATCATTGGAATAGAGGATACACATGATTAGTACCCTTAAAAATGAATACACTCCGGATTTTGTGAGTTCCCCAGGGGAGACTCTGTTAGAGGTGATTGCAGAAAAGGGCATGTCGCAAGCTGAACTCGCCGGGCGCACCGGACGCCCAAAAAAAACCATTAACGAAATCATTAAGGGAAAAATAGCCATTACTCCGGAAACAGCCCTCCAACTGGAGCATGTGCTGGGTGTGCCGGCTAGTTTCTGGAATAACCGCGAGCGTATGTATCGCGAATGGCTTGCTTACCGAAAAGAACGCGCGCAGCTTGAAAAATACATACCCTGGATGAAGCAGTTCCCTGTTCGAACCATGATCAGGTTGGGCTGGATCGCGGAACGTAAAGACCGGATAGACCAGCTTAAAGAATTGTTGCTCTTTTTTGGTGTGGCTTCGCCTGTAATGTGGCAGAATCTTTGGTGTAGCGCGCAGGTTGCATATCGCCAGTCCCCTGTTTTTACTGCCAGTCCCGCTGCCGTTTCTGCCTGGCTGAGAAAAGGAGAACTGGAAGCGCAAGGGCTTGCCTGTGCGGTTTTCGATGAAGGTCGTTTTCGCAAGGCTTTACAGCAAATTCCTTGCCTGACGAACGACGCACCCGACATAGCTCTGCCCCAGGTGGTTAAGCTGTGTGCACAAGCAGGCGTGGCAGTATGCTTTGTTCCAGAATTGCCACAAACGCGGGTTTCAGGTGCAACGCGTTGGTTAACCCCGTCAAAGGCGATGATTCTGCTAAGTTTTCGTTATAAAACGGACGATCACCTTTGGTTCACTTTCTTCCATGAAGCAGCTCACATCTTGATACACGGGAAGCGAGAGATATTTCTTGAAGGAAGTAACGAAATAGATAGAGAGGATAAAGAGAGAGAGAGGGCGGCA
>CAZGDA010000030.1:0-10893 GCA_964524425.1 uncultured Anaerolineaceae bacterium
TGTGTATTGGGCGGGAAGGCTGGGATTTGTGTTGCGGGTGAGGATGGTGTTTGTAAATCGAATACAGGTTGGGTTTGTTGAAGTTCTGGTAATATTTCCGGTGTGGATGGTATAATTAAGGGCGAAGGTATGTTTTTCACCGGATGATGTTGAATTGCCAACACCGAGAAGGATGCTATCAATAACAAACCGGTGCCAGCCTTAATAAAGATAAGTACTGCCGCAAGTATGAAAGTAAGGAATTCGCTTTCGCTCCAGGATATTTTTATCACACGCGCTCACTATGTTTGTTTCATCATCAAGGATAATATTATACTTCAATTTGCGGAGTAAGAAAAAAATTGATTAGGAGTATCGTCTATGAATGACCAGTTATTTGAGCTTGAGCAACTCACAGAAGAAGAGATCAAGGGATATGAAATCTACCGCAAGAAGTATATGACTCTGTATCCTCCACCCCAAAAACCCAGCCCATCAAGGCAGGGTTGGCAATTTTGGGCGTATATTCTTGTGAGTGTAGCGGCGGTGTTGCTTGCTTCCATGCGTACTGCAGAGCAATTTTATCGGGCGGCTACTTTCAGCGCGAATCCGGTGCTAGGATATATTGAAGCTTTTCTAGCCGTGTTCACGGTGGAAACAGGTATCGTGGTCTATGCGGCGGTTATCGCTGTGCGGCGTAAAAAGATATCCCAATGGGTGATGTGGGTGGGGATTGTCCTCCTGGCGGCAATTTCAATTGTTGCCGGTTTGGGACAGAGTTTGTATTTGAGTACTGACATTGATCCCAGTATTTTAAAATATACCGAGTACATGCTTTCAATCCTTATTGGACCTGGTGCATCTATTGCGGCGCTGATTGGCGGACATATTCTCGGTCAACAAATATCTGCGGCGGCTCAAGAATACGAGAAGTCTACGGCGGAATTTGAATTAGAAATGGAACAGTACAATGACAAAGTGATTCGCGCCTGGCAACGTTCTGTGGAAAGGAAAATTGTCCTGGGGATGCTGCCTATGCCGAAAGCAGCAGTACCGGAAATGGAAGTGGGAGAGCATATTGTGGAAGTCAAATCTGTCCCCGAAGTGGTAGTGAAGCCAGTGAAAGAGGCAGAAGCAGTGGTGGATGGAGGCAATCATCGCCAGGTGCAGGTTATCCAGCCGGTGAAGGTCTCTTTGCCGAAAGCAGCTTCGCCTTCTTCCCCGTTTGACCCAAAATACACGCGTCAAGTAACCCAATGGCTGATTACGAATGGCAAGACACCTTTTGACGTTGATATCAACCCGGCGATAATCGCACAAGAAACGCGCATTGATTTAGATACAGTACGGAATATATTAACGCGTATGCGTCATACAAAAACAGTTCGCGAGTAAAGGATGCAGCAGGTTTTTAGAAGGCAGCTCCTACCTCTGCGGAGAGAAATTACAGATTAGGGTTGCCAGGATAGAGATAGTAAGGTATAATATGCAACGTAATCGGGGCGTGGCGCAGACCGGCTAGCGCGCTTGAATGGGGTTCAAGAGGTCGGAGGTTCAAATCCTCTCGCCCCGACTACAATACTCATAACCCCCAAAAACCGCAGGAATGCGGTTTTTGTTTTATTTCCTGGTATGATTCTGTATGGAAAGGGCAATAGACCGGCTTAATGTAAATATTGGTTGGATTGAACAGGCATAAAACAGCACTCAATTACCTCAGCGCGTGAACAATGGAAATAGCAAGACATACAATATACTGGCAATTGCGCAAGTAACCAACATTACCGGTAAGCCGCGTTTGTTCCAGAGTTTGGTCGTAATGGGGGTGCGGGTACGTTCCGAGATGCTTGCAACTACAATATTAGCAGTAGAACCGATAATTGTGCCATTCCCACCAAATCCTGCCCCGAAAGCTAACGCCCACCACAATGGTTGGACCTGTACGCCATGGGTTGCTAAACCTTGGATGACTGGGATGAGGGCAATCGTGATTGGCACATTATCCACAATGGCTGATAAACCGGCAGAGAACCAGAGTAATATCAACCCAAATACTACAGGAGGAAAGACGTAGAGACTATCTAAGAGAGCGACAAGTTTATCTAATACACCTGAAGCTTCGAGACCACCAACCATTACAAACAATGCAGAGAAAAACACCAGAACACTCCACTCTATCCGACGTAAAACTTCATTGACATCCGGGCGCACCCATACTAACGCGATTCCAGCGGCGACCAATGCAATAAACGCCGAGCTAAGTCCAAGAGGTTCTTCCAGGAAAAACAACACAATTGTACCGCTGAGGACGATTAACACCCTGCGGGCAGTGTGGGGGTCGTCTAACGATTCGCGGGGATTAAGCTTCAGTATGGCGTCTGAATTAGGGGGAATTACAGCCAACTCGCGACGAAACAAATAACGCAAGAGCAACAAGGCTGAAAACCAGGCAACGAGAACGACAGGTAAGGAATGGGTGAGGAAATCGTTAAAGGTAAAGTTTGCGGCAGATGCAATGAGCACGTTGGGAGGGTCACCGACCAGGGTGGAGACGCCACCGGTATCGGAAAGCAACGCTTCTGCCATAAGGTAGGGAGTTGGGTTGATACCTAATATTTCGCAGATTAAAATCGTTACTGGTGCAATTAACACAACCGTCGTTACGTTATCAAGAAACATGGAAACGACCGTGGTTATTGTGCCTAATAAAATCAGCAATCGTACTGGTTTACCGCCAGAGACATGTCCTGCCCAAATTGCTAAAAATTGGAAAAATCCGGTTGGTTCAAGCAGGGAGACAAGAATCATCATGCCTATGAGAAGTCCTAGCGTGTTGAAGTCAACTGCTTTGAGAGCTTGAATTTCGTCGTAGAAGCCAAGCAGTTTGCCCAACCCAACGATTAGAATTGCGCCAATAAATCCTGCAATTGTACGATTGAGCTTTTCGGAGAAGATCAACCAAAGACTGACGAGAAAAATCAGAGAGGTGGTAATTTGTGCGATCATGTTTGAGATGCCTCGACGGATTTCCAACTAGATAAAATAGCCACACCGATATCGACTCGAGATGCAAGCCCTACTAATTTTCCCTCTATGGAAACCACAAGAAGATCGTAGAGATTATTTTTTAACATAAGAGTATAAGCACGCAGTAAGCCGCAGGTTTCTTTTACTACGGTTGCCGGGCGCATAAGCGTAGTGATCGGAGAATCGAGTTCTCCTGGGGTGGGACGGGTGGTTTCAACAGCGCCAAAATCTTGCACGAAATCAAAATCTGGGTGGAGTTTAAAAAAATCAGGTAATTCTAAGGAAAGTAAGTCTCCTAGAGTAACGATACCGATTGGTTTGCCTTGCTCATCCAATATTGGCAGCAAACCAATGCGCTTTTCAACCACCAATGCTGCGGCTTGTCGGACGCTTGCGCTTTTCGAGATCGAGAACACTTTACGTTTCATACAATCCTGGATTTCCATAAATATATCCTCCTATTTTGATTTGCGATTGCCAGAAGCGGCGTACCCTAAGCCTGGACGGGTGGGAAAAATACCTTCTTGCGTTGAACGCACGTCTTCAATAGACAGAAAAGCACGCGGGTGGGTCTGGTGGATCAGCGATAGCACGACGGCTATGTCTTTGCGTTTGACTATCGTATAGATTAACTTGACAGGACCATTCGAGCCTTGTCCATCCACGCGAGTAATGCCATACCCTGCCGCAGCCAGGTTGGAGGTCAATTGATCGGCGCCTTCTGGAACAATAATACGCAATACTTGGGTTCCCATTGCCAGTCGGTCTTCAATATACATACCTACAAAATTGCCGGCAGCAAAACCGGCAGCGTAGGCAAAATAAGTAACCAGGTCGTTCACACCACGTACAATTTGAGCGACAATTGCAATCCAGATGAACACCTCCACGAACCCCAGCAAAGGGGCGATGTGCTTTTTCCCACGCGAGATAAAGATGATGCGCAAGGTTCCCAAAGTTACGTCAAAAACACGTGCGACGAACACAAGTAAAGGCAAACCTACCCATATATATAATTGTGAGTCCCAGAAATTCACCAAACACCTCTTTGATTAAATATTTCATTCCATAACCGGGGAACCCTTTGTTCTTCCCATCCAGCTTAGGTTTGCGAGCACGCCAAAATGCTCGCAAAAAACACGGTAATACAACAGTTCCTCTTTTGTATTTAATATCCATCCATTCGATAAATATCGTTCACGGGCAAAATCCGCATCACGAATGCTTTTTTCAGCATGGTCTGCTAGCAGGCTTTCAACTCCTGCGCCTTCCCAGAATTTTGCCTTGGTGCGGTTAACCACGGAAGCGGGTAAAATATCTGCAACGGCTTGGCGCAGAATCCATTTTTCAACGTTGTTTCGTAATTTATATTCAGCAGGAATCCGCAGAGCGTAGTCTACAACATCCGGGTCGAGAAATATTACGTGTGCTACTGTGCCGTGTGCCGATGCGCAGCGGTCTACCCTTTGTAAGGCAGTATTATGCAGGCGTGAGGTGATGTCAATTAACTCATCTGGCAACTGTGGTGTATCGAGTGATTTGAGATAATCGTAGCCAGCGAATAATTCGTCGCCACCTTCCCCTGAAAACACGGCAGGTACGTAATCGGAGGCAAGTTGTGCAACGAGGTAATTCATAACGCTTGAGCGTACCAGCCAGGCGTCAAATGATTCGAGATGGTAAATAACCTCTGGCAATACTGCCAGCATGTCTTTCATCTGCACACTGCGAACGTGGTGTTCGGAGTGAAGGAAATCTGCAACGATTTGGGCGTGGATTACATCGGGCGCGTCAGGCAACCCAGCGGTGAAAGTGTGAAGCGGGTGAGAATGGCGGCACGCCAGCGCTGCCAATGCACTGGAATCTAGCCCACCTGAAAGCCACGCGCCGACGTTTCCAGAATCAGCCCGTTTTTCGATAGCTTTTTCCAGCCTGTAACGTAAGCCTTGGGCGATTTTTTCGGGTGTATCATTGAGAGGTGGCAAGCAGTTGAGTTGATAATACGTGTTTAAATGTTGACCGTCAAATGAGTGCCCAGGGGGCAGTTCGTGTATGTCGCGGGTAACTTCTAACAAGCCTTTGACTTCGGAAGAAAAACACAGGCAGCGATCCTCTGTCCAGCCATAGTACAAGGGAGCAACTCCTAAAGGGTCGCGTTTTAATACCAAGTCGTTTCCCCGTGCGAAAGCGAAGTGACCATCACCTGCGGCATCCCATGCGACATGTGAGCGTTGTAAGTGTGTGAGGGCAGATGATTGGTATGGCGACCATGCAACACCTAGCGTAGCCGAATCCGTTTCGATAATATCTATTGAATGGCCGCGATGAGCGATCTTATCGAGCATACGTTTGCTTTCTTTTTGTTTACCCGGACATGCAATTCCTGCTATTCCAGACACAATGATTCTCCTTTCGTTTTTGCTATTTTCTTTTTTATAAAGTGTTGGTAATGATAACCCATTTCAATTATTCCAGCACGCCTTCGTTTACGTAATGGGTTAATTCGCCGACACTTAAACCGCCTATGCCCAATTTGTCTACTGTACGACCGCGCCGCCAATAATCCGTACGGTGAACAATGCAAGCTAAACGGATTATGCTATCCATACCGCGCACGGATACGCCGTAATGCTGTGCCAATGAAGCGATAGGGGCTAAACTCATCGGTACGTCCTCAAAAATGTAGCGATGTTTTAACGTGTTGGGAGCTTTTATTCCATAGTACCCGGGTTGGTTGTGGATGGCTTCGTGTAAATCTTCACCCGTGGTGTTGTAAGCCAATTCGAGCCATTCAATGGCAGTGCGGGCGCGTAATCCTAGAGAGGACGCCACTGTTACGCGCTCGCGGTCCAGCACTTCCAATACACGTGCTATAGAAGGGGTTACACCATCAATATAAAACTGATAATTTCCGTGGGTGGCTTCAATCCAGCCAGCGTTTAGTAAAGTAAGTGCGGGGTGGAAAATCGCTCCCATGTTGTTTAACCCCGTGTGCAGCACGTTCACTCCGTCTATGAATTGCGGGTAGGCTTCGTTGATTTTCTTCAGCACTTCCGGTGTGCGTGTGGCAGGTAAAGCCGCTAAAGGCACGGCTTCTTTGATGCGGAAGATTCGAGCCTGGGCTGGTCCATCGGAACGTGAAGCGTAGATGAATGTTTCTGCCTCAGCAATTGTTACGTCGGCGGTGCAGCCGGCATCCTTGATGACTTTTTTAAATTCGATCGCTCCGCAGGTGCGCCCGGGATGAAGAACGATCGTTTGTCCATTCCGCAAGTAGGCTGCAGCGGCTTGGGCAATATTCGCGTGGGCTGAAGATGGTAAAACGACCATGATCATTTCGGCATTTTGAAGGGCTTCTGCGAGATCAGAAGTTACCAGGTCAAGCGTTCCAAAGCCATGCGGTCCCCCTTCGGGGCTTTCCAGTTCTATTCCACCGCGCTTTTTGATGACTTCGATGTGCTCGAACGTGCGATTCCACAGCGTAACCCGAAAACCCATCAAAGCCAGATGAGCCGCCATAGCTTTACCGCCGTGTCCGGCACCAATTACCGTATACCGTGCGTTTGTATTCATTTTATGTTCTCCTTCGATATTCGCTGAATTCTTTCCTTTTCTCCAAGCGGAGATCCGTCTGAATCAACTGCCAGACATGCTCCATTGATGATGCGCGTGGACACGCGCCCGCGCCCAAAAGGGTTATTGCCCAACTGAGGCGCATCCAGCAATCCACTTGTAACTGCTTGAGTCAATGTATGGGGATTGGTGAGTGGATTTTCTAAAGATGAGTGGTTTAAACTGGCAATTGCCTGTAATGTGATTTTGGCTTCAGATACCAGATCAGCCCTGCGCGCCTGTACTTTGG
This sequence comes from uncultured Anaerolineaceae bacterium, assembly GCA_964524425.1. Classification (GTDB taxonomy): domain Bacteria; phylum Chloroflexota; class Anaerolineae; order Anaerolineales; family DRKV01; genus JBAXBF01. The sequence goes on from CAZGDA010000030.1 coordinate 6,869, forward strand.
GGTCTGCAGTCATATCTGGCTGCCCGGATAAGGCGTTTTCTATAGCCCGCCGCGCTAGTTTGCAAGACGTGATTACATCCTCTGCCGTGGCGGCGTGATGTGCTTCTGTGTATCCTACCACGTGCACGATGTGCGGTTTGAGCGCCATTTGTACATATATGCTGGCTGCCAGGTGAGCACGGGCAGCCTCGGGATCAAGTGGGTAACTTAATAGACCTGTGCGGGTTTGCTTCCAGATGTGAAAAGAATTACTGGCGAGCGGTGCGATTAAATCCATTACAGCCAGCATTTTTGCCAGGTCCATTGCATCAGAAAGCCCCGGCGGGCTGTTGAACATAAATTGGGCGATATAGTCCTTCACTCCAAAGGCGCGGGCGTTGTAAGCAGACAAATATGCGGCTACGACAAAGATAACGTCGGGCGCATCACGCATACCCCAATGATGGGGTTCATTTAATTCTACTGGTATTGCATGGCTGCCGTAAAATTCCATCACCTTTTGGTGCTCATGAATAGAACCTTGCAGATGCCAGGGTCCACGTCCATCCATTTGATTAAACCAGAAAAGCGGAATGGCGCACCAGGCGATGTTGATTGTATCCATGTACATTTGCGCCAAACGGATAAAATCATCTGTGCCAGAATACGTGCGTAGCAGAGGGAAATTTCCACGCCGGCTGGCAGCATACAAACTGTGATAATCGTCGGGTGTGCGCACAGGCACGCCACCGGCGCCTGTGCGGCGCGGGTTCTGGCGTTCGGGATGATAGAAATTCTCTTGGGCGTCTTGATCAATTCCTAAGGAGATAACGTCCAGCGTCTGTGAATCGGCAATTTGTTCGATTCCTCGGCGGGTGTCTTCCAGAGTTGGCAACCCGAAGTGATGACGCAGCAAAGGGAAGGGAGATTTCCATCGAATGCGTTCAACAGCGCGCTGAGGAAAATCACTTTCTAATGGAGAATGTATGGCTTGTCCTTTGAGATATGCCAGCACAGCTTCAACAGGTTCACTGCCATCAAAAACACGCTCGAAAAAATTTAATGCCTTTGCGCGAGCAGCTACCGGGGGTGTGCCGCCAAAGGCAAAGCGCACACCTGCTTCGTGAAGTTCACTGGCAGATTCGGCGAATTGTCCCAGTAACCGTTCGCCAGTTTCAGGAGTCAAACGATAGGAGATGCCTACCAAGTCGGGTCTTTCGCGTCGGACGGCTTCCAGTACCTGGTCAATTGGAACTGCTGGACCTAAGAACACCGTCCGCCAGCCAGCTGCTTCCGCCAGACGCAGAAAATTACTAATTCCTGCAACGTGAACACATTCCCCTAGGGCAGCGGCAATTACTGTTTTTGTCATCTTTACCTCCTGTCAAATAGCAAAGAAGGATGGAGGGCAGTTTATGAAGATTGACCTGTAAAGAACGTTACTTATGGTCAGGCAGGCTTGCCGGTTGATTCTCGAATTCTCAAAACCGGTTGAATCATTATGTGGCGCTCGTCAAGCGGTTTCCCAGTTATCTCGGCAATTAACATACGCACTAACTGGCGGGCAATTTCATATAATGGTTGGTCTAAAGTTGTTAAGGTAGGCTGAGAATATTTAGAATCTTGTACACCGTCAAAACCTGCAACGGCAATATCTACACCCACGAGGTGACCTGCTTCGCGAGCGGCGTGCAGAACACCAAAAGCTGTCTCATCGTTGATACAAAGAATGGCGTCTGGCGGGTCTTTTCGTGAGAGCAACTGTTTGGCGGACTGATAGCCGCCAGCGCTGGTTAAATCGGATGAGGTAAGTAGGCTTGGATCGAGAGGGATTTGGTTCAGAGCGAGAGCATGGCAATATCCGTAAAAACGATCTGCGTGGATGGTAAGGTGAGCTGGTCCTCCAATGAAAGCAATCCGCTGGAACTTGCGATTGATAAGATGGTTGACCAGCGATGCAACACTAGCAGTACTTTCGACTTGAATGGACGGGTAGTCCACTGGGTCGAGTGAACGTTCCAGGGCTACAAAAGGAACCTCATACTGAAATAAAAAATTGACGCGCCAATCTGATTGCCAAAGACGATTGAGGATAAACCCATCCACTTTGTTAGCGTGAACCCAACGTTGATAGGCTTGTTGTTCTGACTCTTGTCCGGAGGGAGCTGTGGAAATCAACAAGTCGTAAGCATGTTCGGACGCTTCATCGCCAAGACCAGAGATAAATTCAGAAAAGAAGGGGTCGGAGAAGCGTGGAGCACTGGCAGGTAAAATGTAACCCAAGGTGTCGGTACACTGACGGCGTAGCTGACGGGCAGCCCGATTAGGTATGTAGTCCATTTCTTGCGCCGTTTTGATCACACGTTGGCGAGTTTCATCTGCTACGTCGTTATAACCATCCAGAGCGCGCGAAACAGTGGTAATGGAAAGATTTAGTTTTTTAGCTACATCGCGTATGGTTGTTGTACTCACGGATATCTTTGCCTGGAATTCTTCCAAAACGTTTTGGATTATTGTTATTTTATCTTAATATACTTTGCTTGTCAATTTAGCAGCAGATAAATTGAAGGAATACATCCAAGCCATAAACAAACCTCGGAAGCATGATGCAAGGTGGAATGCTGTTCAGAACAGCATTGGATATCGTCTCCATAATATGTTGTTATTTGGTGATATTTAAATTCACATATAGTGGAAAATATTAATGCAGGAATTTTGGGATAAATCCGGCATAGTTCTCTAACGAACGGGTGCGATGGCGGACAGATTGCCTGGGAAGAGAGGTATAACCTTAGGCTGGTTGGAAGCCCAGCCGCTGAAACGGTCGGTTCGGAAAGCGTAGGCAGCTTGTTCGTAATAGGGAATGATATAAACAACATCGTTAAGCATGATTTCCTGCATTTTATATATCATCTCCTGGCGTTTGGTAAAATCAAGCTCAGTTTTTTGTTGGTCAAAAAGCGTGTCGTACTCGGGATTGGAATATCCATTTTCTGACCTGCCAGATTCGATAGAGCGGGTAGTTATGACACTTAATAAGTTACTGGGATCGGGTTGAATGCCTCCCCAGCCCCATAAAGCAATATCATAGTCAAAGCCTGGATTTGTCAGGGCGTGCATACTGTCTTCTTCTACAGCTTTAATGTCCAGGCGGATGCCTATCGCGCTCCAGTTTTGGTTTAGGATTTCTGCAAGCCTCTCGTATGTGTAGGAGGGGTAACCACTAGGGTAATATAAACGGAAAAACAAAGAAGTGGTTTTATCTGGCATTTCGCGAATGCTGTCGTTGTTAACGTCAACATAGCCAGTTTGATCCAAGAGCTGGTTTGCCTGGTCGAGATCGAAAGCATAGTCTTGTAAGGTAGGATTGAACCATTCGGTAAGCTGGTCTGCCACAAGTGTAAGACCGGGGGTAGCCATACCACGCATGGTAACCTGAATGATTTTTTGTTTATCCGTAGCAAGGGCAAGTGCGCGGCGCACGTTCAGGTCTCGCAAAGCCGGGTTACCTGTGCATTTACCGTCTTCAGGGCAATTCTTGGGGTCAATTTGATTGATTATAACGTCACGCAAGGAGGGTTTGGCGGGAGGACCGTTGACAACTTGAATTCGTGGGGCACTTTTCAGTGCGTTGATAGCAGAGATTGGCACGTCGTTAATCATGTCTAACTGCCCGGAGATTAGTGCCTGATTCATTTTATCCGGCTGGGTATTTGTCTGCAAGACAATCGCACTTATATTTGGTGGGTATGCCCAATGGTCTGTAAATGCGGAAAAACGGATTGTCTCCCCTGATTTGTATTCTGCCAGTTTGAACGGTCCACTACCGACTGGAATGCTATTGTCGTACTCTTGGATGTTAATGCCCTGCTCGAGTAAAGGTTTCCAAATATGTTCGGGCAGAATATATAATTGACCGAGGCGAAACCCTATGTTTTGTACAGGTTCTGCCAGAGTAACTTCGACTGTATTTTCATTGATTATTTTCGTTTCCTGAATAAAGGAGACGTTCCAAGTATCGCGATATAGATTGTAGGAAAAGACCA
>CAZGDA010000030.1:10903-25260 GCA_964524425.1 uncultured Anaerolineaceae bacterium
GTCTTGCGCAGTTAGGGGAAAGCCATCATGGAATTTAGCATTTTGCGGGAGTGAAAAGGTGAATGTTTTGCCATCTTCCGAAGTGTTATACGACTGTGCGAGTAATGGATGATAAGTGCCGTCGGGGGAAAGTTGGAACATGGTTTCATATATTTGATCTAAAGCATTTGCAGCCATTACGGTTAGGGGAGCTAATGGATTTAGAGTGAACACACCCTCTTGTGTGCCGACGTACAAGGTGGAAGGCTGCGCGCCGGAGGATTGGGGAGTGGCAACAGGTTGTGGCGCAGCCGGGGTGGAAACAGGGGCAGTAGGGAAGGGAGTGGTCTGTGCGGAGGAGGCGGGTAACCCGGCTTGTTCACGGATTGCACCGATAAAATCGGCTTGTTTGATTATATTTTGCCCGTTGATAAGCACCGATTCGCGTAAGGTAGCGTTGCTCATTTTTGCCCACTGTAAAGACGTGCCGCGCATGGAAACACCCGCCAGGTAGGCATAGGATAGATCGGCGCGATTTAAGCTCGCCCCACCGAGTTGGGCGGTTTGGAAAGACTGTCCACTCTCTGTGGTAATCACATCGGCAAAACGAGCCATACTTAGCGTAGTCTCAGTTAGTACACTTCCTTGCAAATTTGCTCCGGTGAGGTCTACACTGGCAAGGTTAGCACGGTCTAAGCTGGCTCCTTTGATGCTGGCGAAGCGGAAATTCGCGCCCCGCAAGGCGGCATTTCGCAAGGCTGCACCGTCCAGGATGGCGTTCGTAAGGGTTGCGCCGGTGAGTTTTGCTTGCGTCAGGCGCGCTCCTACCATTATCGCGTTGGCAAGGTTGGAGCCACTTAAGTCGGCTCCTGTCAAAGATGCACCGGAGAAATCAGCCCCGTTTAAGTCATCTCCACTGAGAACGGCATTCGATAGGTCTGCGCCATATAACTTAACAGAATTTAGAGAACACCCGGATATGCGAACGGCGATTAGATCGGCGCCAGCCATGAGGGCTTCGGATAAGTCGCATCCGTCCATTTTTACATTGTTTAAATTGGCTCTGATCATGGTGGCGTTGGTCATCACAGTGCCGCTCAGATCGGCGTTCTCCAGGTTGACCGTAACCATTCTGGCGTTATCCAAACGCGCCCCAACCAGAGTTGCATCTTTCAGCGTTGCTCCGTCAAGTGTTGCACCGCGTAAATCTGCGCCACGCAGGTCGGCGCGGCTTAGATCGGCTTTTGCGAGATTTGCGCGGCTTAAGTTGGCTTTCGATAGGTTTACCCCTTGCAGGTTTTTCCCCTCCCAGTTGACGTTCATAAGGTTGGCGCCAATGCAGGTTGGTGGGCAGGCAGGTGTGCTGGCACAAGCAGAGAGAGTAAGCAGAAGCAGGGCGAAAAAGAGATAGTTTAAGTTTATGTGTTTTGTAAGCATCGGAAAACGCTCCTGTTCTAGTTGAAGGTTATTGGATTGGTTCAACTCTGGTCAGAATTTCTGGTTGTTCCAACATCAATTTTTGTGGGTTTAAGTCCCATCCTTTATACCTGTCTGCCCGGACGGCACAGGTGATTTGCTCATTATATGGTACGATATAGACAACGTCGCGCATGAGAACCTCTTGCATCTTCCAAACGAGTGTCTGACGTTTAAAAGGGTCTTGCTCGGAGGCTTGTTGCTCGTATAGCAAGTCATATTCTGGATTAGAATAACCTGTTTCAGAATTACCACCCCATATCTGTCCTGTTGTCGGAACACTTAGGATGAAATCAGGGTTGGGATTGACTCCCCATCCCCATAGCACAATGTCATGTTCAAATCCTGGATTTACTATATTGACCAGATCACTTTCATTTACAGCCAGGATATTCAGGCGGATACCGATCGTGCTCCAGGTTTCGTTTAGTAGTTCCGCCATTCTTCCGTATAGAAACTTTGGGGTATTGGCAGGGTAATAAAGTCGAAAGGTTAGAGATTGTTTTCCGTCAGGAGTCTCGCGCACGCCATCGTTGTTGGTATCTTTGTACCCGGCTTCGTCTAACAATTGGGCGGCTTTTGTCAGGTTGAAGGGATAATCTTCTAGTTTTGTGTTTGCCAGTTTTTCCAGGCTGGTGGGTACAATGGTAATACCGGGGGTTGCCATGCCTAATACTGTGACGCGAATGATCTTCTTTTTATCAGTTGCATAAGCAAGCGCCTGACGCAAGCGCACGTCTTGCAATGCAGGGTGTCCGCTGCACTTACCGGCAGGAGGGCAATTTTTCTTATCTATCTGATTTAAGATGATGTCTACAAAGCTGGGGCGTAGGGGAGTGCCGCTGAAAACCTGTATGCCCGGCAGGCTTTTTAGGCTGTTGACTGCTGCGGGGGAAACGCTATTAACCGCATCTAAATCACCATCTTCCAGCGCTCCTAGCATCTGGTCTTGAACGGTGAAGAATTGCCACGCCATTTCATCCACCCTGGGAGGGCGTTTCCAATGGGTTTTATTGGCAAGCATATTCAATGAAATACCGGGATTCTGCTCTTTGAAAATAAATGCCCCACTCCCTATGGGAGGAAGGTTGGTATATGACTTTAATGCTGATTCATCCGTTGCAATGGGCGCCCAAATGTGTTCTGGGAGGATATAAAGTTGAGACAATTTATCACCGATGTCAAACACAGGGTCCTTGAAGGAAATGATGACTGTAAAATCGTCCGCTGCGACGATATTCTCCATAGTTTTTATTTCGTTATGGCGTACTGAATCTTTAACAGTTTGGTATAGCTTATACGAAAAGACTACGTCCTTGGCAGTGAGGGGTTTATCATCGTGGAACATTACATTTTGAGGGAGGTTAATCGTAAACGATCTCCCGTCTTCCGAACGTGTTACTCCTTGCGCAAGAAGGGGAATGTAGGCGCCGCTGGGTCCAATTTCAAAAAGGGTATCGTAGATTTGGCGGAAGAAATTTCGTTCACTATCCAAAGCCGCCCAAAGAGGATTGAAGTTTGTTACCACCTGGCTACTGCCAATCTGGAGTATGGAATGTTCGCTGGGAGGACGTTCAAGTCCGCCAGTATCTCGGTTTATTGTGGCGGCGCTACGTAGAATAGGGTATACACTCCTCCGCGTTTGAAGCGGAGTGGGGAAAACGATGTGATTTTCTCCCTGGTAAACTTGAGTAATGATTACTTGGTGATCGTTTTGCCCGCGAGTGTCAAATTGAATTTCCCCAAAAATGGAATTTGCGGCATAGTAGCGAAGAGCATTGTAAAGGTTCCAGGATAATTCTGAATGGTTTTGAGGAAGTGCTTGCTCCAGCGCGGTTTTGGCTATTTTTAAGCTAGTATAAGCCTGAACACTACGGTTGCTAGGCAACTCTGTATAGCGTTTCTGATATTCTTCGATAAAGTGGGTGGAAGTTCTGCCGAACTCATCTTCCCATGGCACTTCAGGAGTCCACTGGTTGACAACGATTACCTGCTCGGCTAAGTTTTGATTGCGAGTGAGAAAATCTGCATTGTTGAAGGCGCCAGTGATACCGATTATAGCCTTGGGGTAAATATTCTTTTCGTGAATTTGCTGCAAGAGAAAATTTATATTTTCGGCAGAATCCGCGGTGATGAAAATGACGTCTGGCACTGTGTTGTGTAAAATATCCACGATCGTGGCAATTTGCTCTTTTTGATTCGCCTCTGGCAGATCTGTGATTATTTTCTTATAGTCCAGAACGCTCCAACCGTATTCAGCAGCCAAATTCAGAAAGGAGCTTGCCATGCTGGAACCAGCCAGGTTATATTCGTATAGAATTGCAAGTGTGGGGGGGGAGGATGTCTCTGTGACGGAATCAAGCCAGTCGAAAGCGGCTTTCAACATGGTATTTGCATCGGCAGGCAGACGGAAGGTGTATTGGTATCCTTGTTGTGTTATCAAGCTGCTGGTGCTGTTTGGGACAATAAAAGGGATGCCGTTTTTCTCTGCTTCCCCTGCAATGGCTAATGAACATGGGCTGGAAAACGAACCGACGAGAAGCGGGACTTTATCTTTGTGAATGAGTTTTTGCGCAGCCAGGCTGGCTTTATTAGGGTCGTTCTGGTCATCTTCGGAGATGATGGATAGCTGACAATTGGCAATGCCGCCAGAAGCATTGATTTCGTCGCGGGCGATTTCGTAGCCGCGCTGTAATTCTACTCCTTGGGGTAAGGAGGCAGCGTTGATAACGCCGACCTTTATTATACAACTGGAAGCGGTTAAGGATTGAGCGGTAAGAGATTCACTTAAAGGGGCTTGTGGGTTAATACCCTGGCAGGCGGTCAGCAAAACAATGCCAATTATAGTGAAGGCAAGGGCGCGGCGTATGCCTGGTGTGAAAAGTGGGAAAATTGCGTGCATTTTACCAATCCAGAGATTAGGGCACATAGATTGCAGTAGTTGGAATCTTGAATCCGCTGGGCCATATTGTCTGGTCATTATATTTTGCGCCGCCAAACGTGGCGTCATGCGCCAGGGCGTTGCGATCTTTTTCGTTTAACTCCATGATAGCCGAATCAGCCATTTTGATGTTTTGCGCCTGCATTTCTGAGAGGAGAAAGAGAGCGCCTGTAAGATCAGCACCGCGCAGGTCGCTGCCGTCTAACTGAGCGGCAACCAGGTTTGCACCGATTAATTGAGCGTTATTCAAGTTGCATCCTTTAAGATTGGCTGCGTAGAGGCTGCTGCCATTGAGATAGGCACCTTGTAAATTTGTGCCCGAGAGGTTGGTGTTGTTCAGCCAGGCACCTTTAAGGTTTGCCTGAACGAGGATGCCGCCGACAAATTCAGCCCGGCTGAGATATGCACCGGCAAGGTAAGCGCCATTCATGTCTGTGCCGGAAAGCAAAGCACGTCCAAGACGTGCTGCACGCCAGTCTACTCCACCGAGAGACAGCCCGAACATCTCGGCGCCGTCTAGGACGGCGCCAGGAAGGTAAGCCGTTTCCATTTTGGCTCCGGTAAGGATGGAGCCGCTCAAATCTGCGCCACGCAGGTCCGCATCGCTTAAATTTGCGCTGCCAAAATTAGCATTTTTCGCCTGCGTACCGCGTAAAATTGCTTTACTCAGGTTGGCACCCCCCAAATCACTTTCGCTTAAGATTGCGCCGCTTAAATCAGCTTCCGTGAAATCTGCGCCAGTCAAGCGTGCTTTTTGCAAATTTGCGTTGACCAAGGTTACCTGATGAAAAGTATGTCCAGCCAGGTCTTTGCTTATCAAATTTGCGCCGACGCAATTGGGCGGGCAACTACGTGGCAGGGACGAACATGCGGAAAGCAATAGCAGCACAACCAGGCAACTTAATAAGACACGTACTGGAATGTATTTCTTTTTTATATCGTGTTTAAAACGTTGCGTAATATACACTTCACTCAGATACATAAAATTTACCTCTGCTGGCTAGGTGTTTGTCAAAATATAATTCTACTATGTACTCTCCTGCAGCGAAGTGGAATACATCTGAATACGCATAGCTGAGTGGGATCTCCGCGGAGCCAGAGCCACCTAAATTCCAGATTTCTACGATTCGCCAGGAGGGATCTTCTTCTCCGTTTACGTATAATTTGAGGATGTATTCAGACCCATCTTTAACCCCAGCATAATCAAACAAAACAACGATTTCCTGTAAGCCAGCGGGAAAAGTATCCGTAGGTTGGCTGTGTCCTGTAAGTTCATCTTGCTCATTATACTCTGGTTCGGCAAAGCTGAGCGGGCTGATTTTGGCGCTCAATGCACCAACGGGCGGCTTATCTGTATACTCCAATGCTAATGCTAATGATTTGATATCCGCGACAATTTTATTCCCTTCCGTTATGATTTTTTCCGGGTTGACGGCTTTTTCTGCAGGAGTATACTTTTCTTTTGCTTGAATGGAATCAATGAGTTCAGCTAAAGAGTCTGCGCCATCTTGTAATCCCCACCATATATAGGATGATGGCTCTTTCCTCTCTTGGTCTGCCTGAGAAACCATCCCGGTTGCGGTTGCCATGCCAAGCTTGTATGCTTCTTGGGCTGCGTCGGTTTGTCCAGCCGCAAGCAGAGCCAGCGCCAAGTCGAAATGGATCCACAATTCATTGGGGGCGGATTGGAGAGCGAACTGGTTCGTGGCAATAGCTTCGTCAAAACGTCCGGTTATATAATAAAGCCAAGCCAGTTCACCGGCAATGGATGGTCTTTTTTCTCCTAAGGAAAGAGCTTTTTCCAGGTCGCGAACGGCAGCGTCATAATTTTCTAACGCAGAATGGGAATTGCTGCGTTCTATTAAAGCTTCGATGTAATCTGGGTAGGCAGCAAGTGCCTGGTCAAACATTGTGATCGCTTCTGTGTTGCGATTCTGGTGAGCCAATCCAACTCCTTTTGCATAATGATCTATTGCAGCACCCTGTTGGCGTAGATCGAAAACAGGTTTCGTATAGAGGATGCCAGCCCAAATTACTGCTGCGAGGGCAAAGAACGTGCCGGCGGTAGCCAAAACCTTGCGCGCTTTTCCTGCGCCGATTGTTGTTGAAAGACCAAACATGAACAAGGACACGGCAAATAAGGTGATGTGGATGATGTAGGTGTTGGCTTTATAATCCCAACCCTCTTTCACAGCTGAAGCTGCTAGGAATTTTTCCCGCAAAGCGGTGATTTCTACCAGATACGTGTCTGCCTCGTATTGAGAGATATTGGGAGAAGCGTCAGTGGCTTGTTGTGGCGAATAATAAGGCGATTTGAACAGAGGGCTGAGAGATAGCGCTTCTTGTGCCATTCTGCGATAGCGATTGGCGGCAGTTTCATCGCCACGCTGCTCGGCTGCGAAAGCCTGTAATTCGAGGTCGTTCAGCATGTCGTACATGCTGTAATCCAGGTTGACACGGGCATCTCCACTGACTTCCTTGCCCAAGGCTTCCAGGGCGTACCGTTTGCTGTCGCGATTGGCGCGGTCATCACGAGCGGCTGCGTCTCCCTGTAAGAAGGCAACTACGGCGGTCAATAAAGATACAAGGGCAATGGCAATGGCAATCGTGCGGTTGAAAGTATCCTCGTTGCGCATAGAAATATCCTGTGCTTGTTTTATTTCTTCCATAGGTGCATCATCCTTTATAAATTACCATTTTCCAAATTCCACCAGGGCTGCAACGATCGTACCCGCGATGGCAAAGACAGAACCAAGCGCCAGCATGACGTATTTGGTGCGTCCTGCGACCGTTTCGACAAGCGAGTAGAAGACCGGAGCAATGCTGAGCACCATGACGGCGCTTAATAAACGCACAGTTTTGGAACGCATTTTTTCTGCTTCGGCAAATTGTTCTTCATAATTCAAGTCTTTCTCGCGCGAGGAGTCTGCCCACATTTCGCCAAGCTGCCTTTGCAAATTGTAGGTACCGTCTCGGTTTAAGAAACGCGCTTCGAACATGGAACGGGCAGAGTCAGCCAGGTCGTAGGCAGTTTTCATTTCCACAGCCAGAGTTTCGTTGTCAGGATTCTGAGGGTCTTTCTCAATTTCCTGGCTGATGAGGTGAGCGCGCAGGTTGTTATTCCAGTATGAAATGTAAGTTTCATACGATTGGTAGGCGTTGATGGAATTTAGCGCCAGGGCTTCTTCGGCGTTGATGGCAGCGCGCAGCCCGGCGTAATCCGCATCTCCGGCGGCGTCTTCGGCAAGAGATGCACGCCAGGCGACGATTGCGCCGATGACGACGACCAGGGCAATGAGGACGGCGGTAAATGTCTGCATGGTTTGGTTCGTGGAATGATCTTCTGTCTCCATAATTTTATATTACTCCTCTCTTTCCAAGTGTTTCAGGTTCAGACGAACGGTGAGGACATCAGGATGATCTTGAGGCAGGGTCTTTTCAAGGATCTCCAAAGAATGGACGTACGCCTGGCGCGCTGCGTTTACGTCTCCCATGTCGTGCAAGATGCTGCCCAGGTTGTTCCACAACGTGGCAATGCGGGGGTGGTGAGGGGCAAGGGAGCGTTGAAAGATTTTAAGAGACTGTTCGTAGGCGCGTTTTGCCCCGTTGAGGTCTCCCATATCGTGCAAGATGCTACCCAAATTGTTGATGCGAATGGCAGTATTTGGGTGATCTCCTCCGAAGAAGGATTCATCAATGACGCGGGCACGCTCATAGGCGGCGTACGCACCGGTGAGATCACCCAGTACTTGAAAAACGCGTCCCAGGTTGCTTAAGTAAGCGGCAGACTGCGGGTGGCTGGGTCCGTAGACGATATTGCTGATGGCTAAGGCGCGCTCGTAGGCTGCCCAGGCGCTGGGGTAATTTCCCATGGCAAGGTAGATGCCGCCTAAATTGTTGACCCGCACGGCTACGTTAGGATGATCGCAACCATACGCCGCTTCGTCAATTTCCAGGGCTTCCTGGTACGCCTGCTGCGCGGCAGGGTAATCTCCCATCTCCTGTAAAATTCCACCAAGATTATTGGCGCGGATGGCAACGTTTGGATGATGTTCGCCGTATACGGCGCGGTCAATTTCCAGCGCTTGAAGGTAGACAGGCTGCGCTGCGTGGAGGTTGCCCATTTCGTGCAAGGCGCGTCCCAGGCTGTTCAGGTCGCGGGCAAGCATGGGATGGCGCGGTGTTTCGGCGGGGCGTTCTGGGTGGGCAAAGACGGCGCGGTCAATTTCCAGGGCGTGCTCGAATAAGTCTTTGGCTTTGGAGAGGTCGCCGAGATCGTTGTAGACCATGCCAAGGCTGTTCAGATCACGGGCGACGAGAGGGTGGATGGGGAAGCTGTCGTGCCGCCCAAACTCACGCTCGAAGATGGATATGTCAATCGCAAGGGCGCGCTCAAATGCTTTTTTCGCCTGGTTGAAATCCCCCAGATCGCGCAAGACCATGCCCAGGTTAAGCAAGTCGCGCGCCAGGTTGGGATGAGAGCTGCCAAACACGGTTTCGTCAATCTGGGCGGCGCGCTCAAAAGACATCTGCGCCCAACTGTGCCCACCGTGGGCGTAAAGCGCCGTGCCCAGGTTGTTTAGGTCACGGGCAACGTGCGGATGGGCAGGTCCCAGGCTCTTTTCGCTGATTTCCAAGGCGCGTTCAAAGACGGATTGCGCGGCGCTAAAATCTCCGAGAGCGTAGAGGGTGCTGCCTAAATTGCTTAAGCCGTGTGCAAAATATGGGTGTTCGCAACCTAAAGAGGTTTCAGTGATCTTTTGGGCTTCTTCAAAGGCTTCTTTTGCCTTATACGGCTCTCCCAGGGCATACCAGGCGCTGCCCAAGCCGTTGAGGTCGCGGGCGATGCGCGGATGTCCTGCTGGGAAATTCTGTTTGTCTAGGGCTAGAGCGCGCTCGAACGCCTGGCAGGCGCGCGGGTAATCTGCCAGTTCGCGCAGGACTGTGCCCAGGTTGTAAAAATCGCGCCCGATGGCGGGTGTTTCCTGTCCTTCTAGGATATCTAAGGAAAGGGCTTCTTCTATGGCGTTTTTAGCGGCGCTGTAGTTTGCCATGTCGCGCAGGATTCTGGCGGAAACGTTGAGATCGCGAGCGAGGTTGATGTAATAGAAACGGTTGCCAGATTGCGGCGCAGCGGCGGCGCAAGCGCGGTCTATTGTGATGGCGCGCTCGACGGTTTCTTTGGCTGGCGCGAATTCCGCCAGGTCGTGCATGGCGCGGGCAAGGTTACTGGAGGCTGTGGCTGCGTTGGGATTTTCGGCGCCTAACGTGGATTCAATGATGGAAAGCGCCCGCAGAAAGGTAGCCTTTGCGCCGGCGTAATCTCCCAATTTGCGCAAGGCTAAACCGACGTTGTTGATATCGCGCGCCACGTTGGGGTGTTTCGCGCCAAAGATGGCTTCGTCCATGACCAAAGCGCGTTCAAAGGTCGCTTTTGCATCTGTGTAATGGGCAGTTTGATACAGGTGCAGCCCATATTCGTTCCAAAGCGAGCCGGCAACGGGCATACCCAATGCTTCGGCGGTTTCGGCGGCTGATACTATGTGTGCCTTGAGAGGTTCAAAAGAGGCGGGTATTTCACTTTTATTGTGCTGGTCTGCCAGTTGGGCGAGGCTTTCCATGAGATGTTCGACGGCAGCCGGGTTGATGGAATAGACCTGCCCTGGGAGGTTGACCTGGACTTGCTGCGTAGAAGTGGAGGAGGGTGGCACCCAAAGGATTTCTCCATCCAGAAGCGCCCTTAGCAGACGCTCTGAATCAACGGAACTGTGTATGCCCGCGTTCAAACGCTCCAAAATGGAAGGCAGGTCTTGAGAGAAGGCGGAAGTGTAACGCATAAGCGGCTTACATCCAGGTTAAGTCTCTTTCAATTGTAACATGGTATGGGAAGTGCTGTCCACGCAGGATTGTGGGTGTGTTTGCGAAGGAAAATTCAGCCTCCGCAGCTATCTTTTCCCCACCAGCGTTTTATGCTTTTTTTATTTGACATCAGAACAAATGTTCTGGTACAATCAAGGTATGGATGCGAATGTGCTGCGTTCCTGGTTGGGAAGTATGCTTGCCCGCCCCGTCGAGGAGAATACCCTGGTGGTGGACGCGGCGCTCATGGCGTCGTTGAAGAAGATCGCCCAACAGGAAAATCGCCCACTGCGCGCGGTGGCGGGTGATCTGCTAGCCTCAGCCATCTTGCAGCGTCAGTACGCCGAATCGAACCTGTGCAAGTGGCGGGCGCTCACGCTGCGCGAGCAGGAGGTGGCGGCTCTCGTCTGCCAGAACAAGACAAACCGCCAGATCGCGGCGCTGTTGCGTATTTCCCCCGAAACGGTCAAGAGCCACGTGCGCAGCATCCTGGCGAAGTTTAACCGCGGCAGCAAGGCGGAATTACGCCGCGACCTGGAAGAATGGGACTTCAGCGCCTGGAAATCGCCCTCTGCCTGACATCCCCTGCGGGGTTAACCCACATATCCCCCGCTATATCCCCCGCGTAAGGGATGCTAAAACATAAAACATTTGTGCTATTATGGATGTATGGAGCTTGCACTCGAACTCGTCTGCGGAAAATTATACTTGCTGCACGCGCCGCGCAGTTTCATCCGACGCAGTGTCAGCGTCATTCTTGCCGGGTACGCCCTCTCCACGGAGGTGCGCGTGCTAGACGGCGGCAACCTGATTGACCTGTACGGTTTGGGGCGCGAAGTGCGCAGGCGCACGGAAGACGTGAGCGCCGCTATGCAGCGCATCTACGTGGCGCGGGCGTTCACCTGTTATCAGATGACGGCTTTGCTGTGCAGCTCCGTCAATCTTCACCAGCCGATCGTGGTTCTGGAACTGCTGGACACTTTTTACGACGAAAATGCAAGCCTGTTCGAACGAACGCGCCTGCTGGAAACCTGCCTGGCGCAACTGCGCCGCCTGAGCCGCGAGATTCCTACGCTGGTAACTTCCGGTACGACCTCTGGCGGGCGCGGCGACACCTTGTTCGAGCGGTTGCAAGAGGCAGCCGATCACGTCTGGCAACTGGAGCCGAATCTTCATTCATCCCAAGCGAGGTTGTTTTAATCATGGGACGTACTTTACCCTCCATCACGCAAGCCTTCTTCATGGAGCAGCAATCCTTTGCCCGCTTCCGGCGCGCCCTGCGGCGCAGCGATCAACTCGCCCTGGACGATTTGTTCTCTGCGGCGCAACAGCATCTTGCTGCGGCGGCTTACGCCTCCCACGCCCTGCCTTTTGAAGTGCTCTTGCTGGCAATGCTGTTGGAGGAACATAAAGAAGTGATGCGCCTGCGCGCTGCGCTGGAAATTCACTGAGATGGGCGAATTGACCGGCTGGCTGCTCGACCTGTACGAGGACGAGCAGGCGGGCGTCGTTCTGTGGTTTGCCGGAGACGACGGAGAGCGCTACCGCCTGCGTCAGCGTTTTCCAATCACTTTTTACGCCGCCGCAGCTAACGAGACGCTGCGCAGCCTGTGGCAGTTTTTGCGCCAGCAGCCCGTTCCCGTCACACTGGCGCGTCAGGAGCGCCAGGACCTGTTTCGCGAGCAGCCGCTTACCACGCTGGCTATTGAAGTACATAACCCTGCCCAGCAGCCGCGCCTGTTTGCGCAACTGGCGCGGCGTTTTCCTGAGGTTGATTATTACGACGCCGACGTCCAGCTTTCCTTACGCTATGCGGCGAAACACAACGTTTTTTCCACGGGGCGCTGCCAGGTCTTTATCAACGACGACAATGAAGTGCAAAGCATTCTTCCCCTGGAATCTGCCTGGGACATGGAACCTTCGCAGCCGCACCTGCGCGTGTTGAGTATCCTCCCCGATTGCGACCCGCGTCACGCCGCCCCTGCCAGTCTCACTGTGCAGCACGAGCGCCTGGTGTACCATTTCGCCTTGCAGCCGGCGCGCCCTCTGCTCGTCAACCTGGCGGCTCTGCTGCGCAAAATTGACCCAGACCTGATTCTGACCGGCTGGGGAGACACATGGCTGATTCCGCACCTGCTGGAACTGGCGGCGGAATGGAAGGTGCCCCTGCCGCTTAACCGCGAGCCAGGGCGGGATGTCCTCTTTCGCAAGGAACGCTCTTATTTTTCCTACGGGCAGGTGATCTACCGCGGGCAGCAGGCGCACCTTTTTGGGCGGCTGCACGTTGACATCTATAACGCGGTCATGTACCACGATTATGGACTGGAGGGGATTTGGGAACTGGCGCGCGTTACTGCGCTGCCTGTGCAGACCACTGCCAGAGTGTCCCCCGGCACGGGCATTTCTTCGATGCAGATTCTGACTGCACTGCGCCGGGGTATCCTGGTGCCCTGGCACAAACAACAGGCGGAAGCACCGGTCTCGGCACTGGACTTGCTGCACGCCGACCAGGGCGGGCTGGTTTACCAACCCCTGGTTGGGTTGCACCGCGACGTGGCGGAGATTGATTTCATCTCCATGTATCCCAGCATCATGGCGCGTTTCAACATCTCCCCAGAGACGATTGGCGAGAGCGGGGAGAATTGCCAGCCGGTTGCAGCGCTCCACCTGCACGTCAACCAGGAGCGGCGCGGGCTTGTTCCGCAGACGCTCGCCCCTCTGTTGGAAAAACGCATCGCTCTCAAGCGGCTTTTGCTCACGCTGCCGCGCTGGCACCCGCAGGGCAAGGTGTATAAGGCGCGCGCTAACGCGCATAAATGGCTGCTGGTAACCTGTTTCGGTTACCTGGGCTATAAAAATGCCCGGTTTGGGCGCATTGAAGCACACGAGGCGGTTACTGCTTATGGGCGCGAGCTGCTCTTGCAGGCGAAAGAGATCGCTGAAGACATGGGGTATACCATCCTGCACATGTACGTAGACGGGCTGTGGGTGCAAAAAGAGGGCTGTAACTGCGTGCCGGCGATCCAGCCTTTGCTGGACGCCGTAGCAGAGCGCACTGGTTTGCCTATTTCTCTGGATGGCATTTATCGCTGGATCGTCTTTTTGCCCTCGCGCCTGAACCGGCGCGTGCCGGTGGCAAATCGTTACTTTGGTGTTTATCAGGACGGCACGGTTAAAGCACGCGGCATTGAGGCTCGCCGCCACGACACGCCGCCTTTTATCGCCCAGACACAGACGGAGATGCTCAACCTGCTGGCGCAGGCACAGTCTGTTGACGAATTATCCCAGTTCGTACCCGCCGGGCGCGCTTTGTTGCAACGGAGACTGGAGCAATTGAAGGCAGGTGACGTTGCGCTGGAGCAGTTGCTGGTGGTGCAGACCTTGAGCCGCGAGGTGGAGGAATATAAAGTGCCTTCCCCTGTGGCGCGGGCGGTTATGCAGTTGAAGACGGTGGGGAAGGAGGTGATCCCGGGACAGCGTGTGCGTTTTCTCTACACGCTGGGCGAGCCGGGGGTGTATGCCTGGGACCTGCCCGCGCCGCCCAACCCGAAAAGCGTGCACCTGGGCGTGTATTGCAAGCTGCTCCTCGCCGCGGGGAATACGCTCTTGCAGCCACTGGGAGAGGCGGGGTGCGGAGCGGAAGGGCGGCGGCAATTGCGGCTGTTCCGTTGAGGCGCCGGTTGCCTGGCTAAAAATCGCCCGAGTCGCCCAGGCGCAGGCGTTCTATGAACAGCATGTTTGAAATTTTTTGTTTCTAAAAACATAAATAGTTCCTTTAGACGTGGTTGTTCATCTATATAAAATAAAACTTGTTGACATAGTTTTTGTTTTAAAGATATAATAAAATCGTCTTTAACGACGAAATAAAATCCCTATTCGCGCTTGGAATTTTTGGCGCGTAAACAAAAACAACAAAACCATCTAGTGAGCAAAGGAGGAGCTATGGCTGATCTTGATGCACAACGAAGCGAGAATTTGTTTTTGTTGGTGGGAACCAACCCGTTACCTAATTATGTAGCCACAAAACTTCTTCTTAAAGAAAACGGTCATCTTTATCTGAATTATACGGATGATGTTCAACATATTGCGGATAAACTTATTA